>NZ_DATCVJ010000541.1:0-1567 GCF_036566945.1 Chitinophaga sp.
GTTAATTTTTCTGCATTATCTTTGCACCAGTTCTTTAAATAGCTTATCAAGAAAGGAGGAGGGACATGGCCCGACGATACCTTAGCAACCATCACTGCGCAAGCAGTGAAAGGTGCTGCATCCATCCCGGTTGAATAACCAGGAAAGATAAGTCAGATTCTAAGTTTTACGATACATTATTATTGATATAATGATAAAACTCATCTGGCTCCCAGGTGAGTTTTTTTTATGCCCCTGCCTACCCTTGATATGCTCATTTAACGGACCTGTTTAATCAATTTTCATCAAACTAAAAATCAAAAAACAGATGAGCACAATTACTGAACTGATCCACTCTATTCCCGTAGACCCACACACCGGCGCCATTGCAGTGCCTATTTACCAGACCTCTACTTTTGTACAGGATGCCCCCGGCCTAAACAAAGGATACGACTATGCCCGCTCCAATAATCCAACCCGCGAAACAGCAGAGAAAATTATTGCGAAACTGGAAGGCGGTGCTACCGCTTCTGCCTTCTCCAGCGGATTAGCGGCCATCGACGCGGTGATCAAACTCTTGAAATCCGGCGACGAAATTGTAGCCGTAGATGATATCTATGGCGGCGCTTTCCGTCTCTTTAATAAAGTATATGAGAAGTTTGGTATCAAAGTAAACTACGTGGATACATCGGATACGCAGGCGGTGTTTAATGCGATTACGCCGGCTACCCGTTTGATATGGCTGGAAACACCCACCAATCCTACGTTGAAGATCTCTGATATTGCAGCTATTGGCCGCATTGCAAAGGCACATAACTGTTTGTTCTGCGTAGATAACACCTTCGCTTCCCCCATATTGCAGAAGCCTTTGCAGCTCGGTGCAGATCTGGTGATCCACAGTGCCACCAAGTATCTCGGCGGACACAGTGACCTGATTGCCGGCGTGGTAGTGTCCAAAACAATACAACTGGGAGAAGAGATCAAATTTTACCAGAATGCCTGTGGCGCAATACTGTCGCCCTTCGATAGTTTCCTGCTCATACGTGGTATAGAAACCCTGCACCTGCGCATCAAACAACATGGTATCAATGCACAGGCATTAGCAGAATACCTGGAGAAACATCCGGCGGTAGAAAAAGTATTCTATCCCGGCCTGCCTTCCCATAAAGGACATGAGCTGGCAAAGCAGCAGAGTAAAGGGTTTGGAGGTATTATTTCTTTCACCCTGAAAGAAGATACGACCGAAGCTGCTACCGCATTTGTGACGTCTACCCATTACTTTAAACTGGCGGAAAGTCTGGGTGGCATCAAGAGCTTAGTTTGCCATCCGGCTGCTATGACGCATAAATCTATTCCTGCAGAAAAGAGAAAAGCCGCCGGGGTAAGCGATAGTTTGATTCGCTTATCGGTAGGACTTGAAGAAACGGAAGACCTGCTGGCCGACCTGGAACAGGCGTTTACGAAACTGCCGGTACCCGCCCACGCAGAAAGCGCGTTGTCAGCATAGCAGCTACGTTGTCGCCCGTGGCATTGAGTATCGTCGCCAGCGGATCTACCAGCGTACCAATGATCATCAGCGGCGGGAGCG
>NZ_DATCVJ010000542.1:0-14392 GCF_036566945.1 Chitinophaga sp.
TCTTCACTGTTCCGTATCTTGTATAGCCTGTCGTCAATGGTATCCCAGTAAGACAACAATTGCTCGTTGGCAGGTATACAGAAGTAAAGCGAAGACACCGTGTTATGCGGAGTAGGTAATTCTGCACCCTTATGTGGCAACACATTCAGGTCGGGCAACAGGTTTTCCAGGTCTACCATGGCGTTGCTGAAAGCATCCAGTTTCACTTCCAGCTGATTGTAGGTTTCATCGGGAACCGGCACTGCAGGCGGAATGATCATTGGCTTTGGTCCAAGCAGCTTATCTGCCAGGATATATAACTGAGTAGCCTGTACGAGCGATTCCATGGTATTTTGCATAAACAGGTTATCACCCCAGGCGATCAGGTTATCCAGGTATTTCATGAGCAGCGCCTTTTGATAAGCCAGCGGCCGGGTACGTGCTACTTCATGTGGCATAAACGGATTTTCCCGCCAGCTCTCTACTGCGTTAACCAGGTCCTTATAGATGGTGCCGGTAGGATCACTTGCGATATCATTCATGATGGTATCGATACGTTGGTCCACGTAATCAAAAAATTCATGGAAAGGCTTGGTGATCCAATACTTCTGCGGCGCACTACCGCCTGCACCTCCAATCGGATTAAAGATGTAATGATACCATTTCCTTGCTTCTTCAAACCGCTGATTCTGACTTAACTGGTTGCCGATAAAGAAAGGCAGGTGATAAAATAATTCCCAGTTGTAGGAAGAATAACTTCCGTCTGCATCAAAATCGATATTTTCTACCGGGTAAGGTTTTGCTACCGGCGATTGTGGTTGGTAGGTAGCATCAAATTTAAAGGCGTTCTCTTTCGACTGTACTTCATATGTCATGATAGCCGGCAATCCTCCTTTGTACACCGTACTCTTGATGTAACATACCAATGGGTGATAGAAATTGCGGAACATCAGCTGCGGCTTGTGCTTCCTATAAAAATCCCATTCCGCTGTAAGCCTTATATATTCGGTATCTGCATACAGTTGCTGCAACATTTTATTGAAGTCATGCGCCGGATCTGCTATCAGGATTTTTATATATTTCACCACCAACGCAATCAGGTCAGTAACAAATTTATAAATATCACTGAAGGTGCGTTCATTGTTGCCATCTTCCTCGAAGAAGCCAGGTATGATTACATATTCCCTCGATCCATCCGCATAAAAGAAAGGCATAAAACTAGCCATTGGCATCACCAATTTCCTTTGACTACCAAACTCAGTACTGCTGGGGTAGTCCGTCTTCGCCGCCATCACTTCCAATGCCACATAAATCCAGTCGATCAAGGAGAACTCATGTGGATACGTGATCCGGAAGATGCCGGGCGTCGCGTTGAGAATCGTATCAAATTTGTAAGGACTTAATATGCTCCTCATCGACAGTGTATCAAATGACCTGCTATCGTTTTCGCGGTACTGCATCTGCAGGAATTTGGTATCCAGAAAGTCCGGGATAAAATCGAGGTAAGGAAGCGATTTTCCACCCCAGTAAGCTACCTCAGGATAACCTTTACATCCGGTAAGATTGAACATGCCGATGGCATGGTTATCGAAGGTGCAAAGAATACCATAACCCACCGCTCCCATGTCGAAGTCCAGCATGCGGAAGGTATCTTTCACCGGATTAAGGTCATAGTAATAACTGGTGTGCAATACATCCTGAGAAGTCCGTTTAGGTTGCCATACCCCGTTGATACATTCACTGGTGGCCAGTTGTATCTTATACCGTTTCAACGGCGCTGGTGGCGCCTGGTTGATAGGTGTACTTGGGATAGACACACTCTGACCTTGCTGTATTTCTTCAGTGGGCAGATGCCAGGCCAGGAACAGACGATTGTTGAGCATGTACGCCAGCAAATGATCCCCGGAAATGTCCACATCTACTTTGGTCCATGGCTCCCACTTACGTTCTTTCACGCCGGTGCGGTAGTAATAGGTACTACCTCCCCGCACCCGTGCCACCACGTGCATGGTATAGGTACTTACATCGTAGTAGCAGGCCCGTACATCCAGACTGGCCACATCGTCCAGTTTTTCGAGGTAATGTATGGCGGCGGTTTCTACGTTTTGGTCTGTAATTTCATTCTGCTGCAGCTCTGAGATCAGGTCTGCGAAGAAATAGGATTGGTCGGTACGTAACTCGGGCTGTATCCAGTTTTCCGGGTACAGGAAAATTTTCCGGTTGGCCACCCATACCTGGAAATTCTTCATCCAGATCCATTGGCTCCAGCCATCATCATTCGTTACATCTGCAATAGCATTGGGTTCCAGTGCCATCAGGCAACGTTGTATAAACAGTTGCAATATGCCATGCGCCATAACGATACGGGAACTTGGCTGCCCCGGCTGCATCATGACGTCCATCAGGAAATAATCGTACAAGTCATTGGACCCATTCAGGTCAGGATTAGCCGCCAGCAGGTAGGCAACGAGTGCATCTCTTTTCCGTGGGCGCAGCGCATCTTCCACTGGTTGAATAACGTTGAGCCATTGCTTGTCATCGTATTTATTACGCAGCGCCTGCGTAAGCAGATCCGCCTCTACTTCCGTGAGCACAGGAATAATAAACTGTGTGGCTGTTGATACCGGTACCCCCAGCAGCCGTAACGCCGCCGTAGCAGCTCCCAGTCGCAGATAGGTAGCAGGCAGCTTAAAATCTGCCGGATACGTATAGCCGTACCAGGTAGTAAGGCCGTTTACGTCTGTAGCATCCCAACCGGTGAACAATGTGAGCGTCTGGAAAGTATCTGCCTGTGAAGCGCCCGATGCCACCTGTCCCCATACATCTGTCCACGATAATACCACAGTGGCATCCACCGGACTTTGTACCGTTCCATCATTTTGCATCATCAGCAGCGCTTCCTGCCATTTTACCCATTTACCAAAATCAGCTGCCGGCACATCACCCGCATACCGAAGTGTATCAGGTTCCAGCCAGCCCATGGTAGCGTTGTTTTGCAGGAACCATTGCAGGTCTTTCGCAGCAATACTGATCTTACTAAGATAGCTGACCATCAACTTCAGCAAGCGGATAGCTCTGTATTGTGCATCAAATGCAGCCGGTGTGATGGCCGGCGGAACTGGCGGTGTATTGACGGCATCAATTAACGAATCGTCCGATAGTATGTCTCCCAACAATGCAACAGGGCCAGGGAATTTCAGTGACCCATATTGCAGCAGTACCGATGTGATCACATCTGTGGTACCAAAAGTACCTTGAACGGCATCGTACAACGCCGTTTGTTTAGCCGCATGGAAAAGGTAAATAGAGATAGGCGTGCCCAATGAGGCTATCAGCGCATTCTGAGCAGCAGGAATACCGGGATCACCCGGCAGCAATGCCAGGAGCGCAGTAATTTTAGCCTGGATATCAAGCGTACTAAAATACCCGCCCAGGCTGGCATCTACGTATGCCTCCGGCGTGAGCGTATCTGCGAAAGTACCACCGATGATAGCCATGATCTTATCCACCACGGCAGCAGTCAGGCCGGGCAACAGGTTCATTTGCTGCTTAACACCGTTCTTGTTTTCATCAGGAGACAATGCGGCGTTAAATTCCGGCCGGGTAGTATTGAATGCCTTCTGATACGCCGTCTGCAGAGCGGTCAACCAGGTGGTGATAGTAGCATCCTGCATAGCCAGCAAGCCAGTTGGATCAATATTTTGCAGGAACCATTGCAAATCGTTTACAGTGAAACCTGTCGTTTGCAAAAACCGTACACTGCTCACAAACGCACTGGTATCGGCGGGTGTGGTTAATAACGGTAAAGCAGAAAGGGTACTGAAGGTAAACATTTCCGGCAGCTTCAATCCCAGCAGGTTGGCCAGCAAAGCATGACGATACAAGAAAGCCAGGTTGTCGCGTGTTAGCGTAATATCTGCCGGGTTTAACTGACCAATGAGAAAAGTAATATCATCTTCTTTCGCCTTCAGGCTTAATTTCAGTGTAGTAAGATGTGCATTTAACGTATCCCGGGTGCCTACCGGCAACAGTTCATTCGCCGTGATATTTTTAATCGTAAATGCTTCATCTATCGGATTGGTCGCGATCCTGTTCAGGTACACGGAGGTATATAAATCCACTGGTAGCTGTCCGTAAAAAGACAAAGCCTGTTCGAGGGTAATACCGAGACTTTTTTGCAGTTTGAAAAGCGCTGCTATCACCACCAATGTGGCATCATTGAGTTGCTGATTACCCAATGCGGTATACATGATAATGCTATTCAGATTATCCATGCTGACCCCTGCTTTCCTGTACAGCCGCAGGAAACGGTGGATCCGATCCAATGCCGCTTCATCCAGGTTGGCAATTATTTTTTTGGCAGTATCGCAGGTATTATCCAGGTGCTGAATAAAGAGGGTGTTGCCTGGATTAATGAAAGACTGATTCAACAATTGTTGCAGATCCACATAACTCAATCCGCTTTTCTTTAAAAACACATCTACCTCCTGCACCGTAGCCAGTAATGGAAGCGCACCTGTGCTCCAGAATATCGCCTGTCCGGCGGTAGTGGTATCGGCGGTAACGATCAACGTTCTTTCGGCTGGTGATATTTTAAGGTACACGGCTGCTTTGGAAGGCGCATCCGGACCGGCGGCATTACCCAAGGTATCCATCAGATCAGCCCGTTCAACGCCTACTATTTCCAGCAGGCTATTGCCTCTTTCCTGGTAGATATCAAAAGGGAGTCCGAAAGAAATATGTGACAGCGAGAGCGTATCATAGGCATCACTATTTACATATTCCGGCGCAGCATTCAGTTCCGTTGCGCTCAGGTGCGTTTGCCGTAGCTGTCTTACCCGCCATCCTGTGCCTTCTGCGGATATTTTGGTGGTACTTTTTACATCCCGCAATAGGTAAGTATCAACACCGGCAGCGGAATATTTCGGATACAGCAAAGCCTCATCCGTCACATTCTTCACATCATTATCCGTAAGTCCCTGCAACAGATGGGCACTGATTTTTCCTGCTACCATATCGACAGTAAAAGTGTTATCGAGTAATATGCCTAAATCAGGACTCACCGCATCTTCCAATACTTCACATACCAGGTCGATATAAGGAATGGGCGTATTGGCATTATCACAATTCAGGTCGATATCACCGATGTCTGGCCGTCTGGCAAACAGTATATCTTTCGCGGTTTTTGTGCCATTGGACAGTAAGCGATTTTTCAGGAACTGCAATACATCTGCCAGGTAAGCAGCCGGGCCGTATACCGATCTGCAATCCATGCATTCGCAAAGATCTATTTCCTGGAACAGGCTTTTCAGGTTAGGAAAATCTTTCGATACCTGTTCTATTTTCAGCGACAATGCTTCTCCATTAAATGCTTTAAGTTTACCTGCTCCGGCATATTCTTTCAGCTCTGCACCGAGCGTCATGGCGGCGGTATGAATATTCTCCGCTTTCTGATAAACCGCCGTCGCTTCCTTTTCGGTGAAAGTCTGGTCCTTACTGTACCTGGCAACGAATTGCTTCTGCCCCAGTCCTACAATATGATAAGCGGCTGTTAGCTGATCTGCTTGTAATTTTCTGGCCTTATTGTAATCAGGAGTAAGCTTGTACAGTCTTTGCAGGGAACGCAGTTGAGCTTTGGTGTCGTCAGACAGCCGCGTATTCTTCAGCTGTGCATCAATAGATTTACCGCCGAGATCTATCTCCGGCAATTTTTTCAGCTGATCTGTTGCAGCCGGTTGATCTCTTTTAAAATCAGCCATGAAGGCTACATGCGGATACTTTTTCCGGAACCGGCCTTCCAGTATCGTAGCATGCATATGCAATGCATCTTTACTGGCAGTCATGCTGGTTCTTAGCTGCTCATTGGGAAGACGATTCAGCATCTCTTTCCACTCATCGGTAGATAGCGCTGCCAGTTGTGATACGTCTTTTTCTGTTTTTATATTGGCTGCTGCTTTTACATGCTTTATCAGGGTTTCATCGGTGCCAAGTAAACTGGCGATATTAATATCTATCGCTGCGCCTTTTGCTGCTTTGGCATTGATAAAGGGATTGGCCGCCACCAGATTGTTCAGCAATTCTGGTAGATTACCAGATGCATTTTTACTGATCATTTCCACCAGCTTTTTGTACGAGCCGTCTTTGATACTACCTACAATCAGATTCGCCAACTGCTGTGGTCTTTCTTCTTCTATATATTTCTTTGCTTCTTCCTGTAAACCCAGCAACTGACGCAGCAAACCGGGCAACGCTTTACTGATATCAGGGATGATATGCGCAGCGATGGCGTCTGTAATAGCGGCCTTGATGGTATCGGCATCTATCAGGACTGTTTCATACACCAATGCTTTCACATCCGAAGAAATGTTGATGCTCACGCGTGTGCTCAACCATTGCTGGGGATCATTCTTCAGCAAGGTACCCTCCCTGAACAGGCCGTAGAAGAAAGCAGCATCAAACTGGAACTGTTGCCGGATTTTATAGGACAGCGCGAGGTATTCGATGTGATTATAATCAATACCGGTTTCCCTGTTAAGGAAAGTAACATCCGGGTGTTCCTTTGTTTCTTCCAGGGTATCCAGTGTTATTTTGCCTGTTACGGGAGATAATATCTGCAGATATTTTTCGTATTCACTAAGCGTGCGGCCGGCACTTTCTTTCAGGTGAATATCGATATTCACTCTACTGGGTGCATTGAATACAATGTTATTGATATCAGTTTCAAACAACAGTTGCTTGTCTTTATATACCCGCATCAGCAGGTCTGCGCTGCCATATTCATTTTCTGCCACTTTTCGCTGGGAGTAGGGAATGCGGTATTCCCCTGCAGAGGTGGTGATGGCTTCTCCTAAAGCAGTTTCTGAGCGCAGGTCTTTGTCAAATGCCTTTACTGTAAGGCCGGAGGCCGGCGTATTATCGGGTTGAAAAACAGTACCCGTTACGATGCCGCTTTGTTCCTCTGCCTGCCCACCTTTTGTTTCTACTTCCAGTGCTATTTCTCCTGTTGTCTCCTGCACGTTCCAGCGTTTTGTATCGTGACTTCCGGTAAGTACCGTTTCTTCCTGCCAGATCCGGAAATAGATATGCGGATTATGCCGGAGTAATTCCTGCACCAAACCTTCATTGAAAGTCAGCATAAACCGGCCATTTTCGTCGGTCACGCCTTTGGCGAGCGGTACATTGATAAGTGCTTCTGTGCTCCAGGCCTCAATCCTTAATCCGGGGAGGGGATGGCCTGTTTGGGAACTTTTAATGTGCCCTTTGATCAGGTGTGTTTTCATTTTTTTTGGAATTAGAACAATGAAGATGGATTTACAGATTACCGTAGCAACCAGCAGGATGCTACGGTAACGACTATACGTTTTTATTGCTGTGCCTGTACACCACCTACCGTGGCGGCTGCAGGAGCAGCCACATTGGGCGTCAGGCTGAGAAATGGACTCAGGTAATTTGGATTGAATACCGTTGGCGTGGCGAGTCCGGTAACAGCCCATGGTTGTACCAGGCCCGTACTATGTGTACCCGCAAAACTCACAATATTGTTGTAATCTGCCGCGCCTACAAAGTTGGTGTAAGCGGTGATACTTCTTCCTGTTTCATTCGCCAGCGCCTGGACTGCCGCAGGGTCATGTGCTACGTTACACGCAAGTACTACGGCTCGTCCACCCGCAGTGCTTTGTATAGTAGGCGCCAGTTCTCCAACCGGCACCATGGTACCTGCTACATCCACCATTCCGGGTACGCCATGTGTACTTAATACCTGTACCCCTCTTGGCACTGTAGGCGCAAAGGTACTTGCCTGTCCTGCCAGCGCAGGATCGGGAGACAGCATCCGGTAAGATCCTCCGGAGAACCTGGAGATACCAAACCTGGCTACTCCCGTTCCCAGCTCTGCTACGTTCCCGATCAATGCACCTCTTTCCAGTCCCCGTTCACCGTCTACAGCTACGCCCACGGTACCACCTACCAATCCTCCGGGCGAACTGAGGGAAGACACCGTATTCAGTGCATGCCTCATTTCCTGATCCTGTGCGGCGGTAGTACCACCACTGTAGGAAACACCCAGTTGTACTGCACTGGCGGTAGTTACCGCAATACCTCCGGCAGTGGCCATCGCACCCGCTGCCAGCACCAGTAAAGGTGTGGCCGCACCGGCGGTAAAGATGGTCAGCAAACCGGCACCCAGCAATAACAAACCTCCCAGCAACGTGGCACCTCCGCGGCTCCAGAACGAACGTTCTCCTCCGCCACCACCACCGCTGCCTGTGCCACCGGGTGTGCCGCTGGCACTACCTCCAGCCGTTCCCTGTGGGCTACCGCCGGCACTGCCCTGTGGACTGCCACCAGGACTACCACCAGGTGAACCACCCGGTGAGCCTCCGGGAGATCCTCCAGGAGATCCGCCAGTCGAGCCTCCTGACGATGAACCGGAACCCGTGGAACCTGTTTGTGGCTGTGTATCCGGTGGAGGAGGCGCTCCACTGCCGCCCGAAGAACCACCTGTTGTCGGCGGTGTAGTACCCGAACCGGAGCTGGAGCCAGACCCACCGCTACTGGGGTGAGTGGCGCCTGAACTACGGGGACTGGTACTCCTTCCACGTGGCAACCGATAAAGGTTATCGTCGCCGAAATTCCATCTTCCACCAGTACCACTGGCATTCGGTTCCCAGGTAGGCATTGTCCGGAAGCCATAGCCCTGTCTTCTCAACACCCTCCTGATATCCGCCTCCGATTCACGACCCGTAGCCCGACCGGCAATTGTTACGCCGTCGGTACCGGTAGGATCATGTTTCATCACCGGATTATTGGAACAATAACGATACAAATTCACACCATCCACAAATCCCGCCGGATCACTGCTGG
The DNA here is from genome assembly GCF_036566945.1 of Chitinophaga sp. GTDB lineage: Bacteria > Bacteroidota > Bacteroidia > Chitinophagales > Chitinophagaceae > Chitinophaga. Next base: position 8,842 of record NZ_DATCVJ010000542.1, read on the forward strand.
TCCAGCGTCCCAGCCAGGCCGCATAGTAGCGCGCACCAACATAGTAGAAGCCTGTTTCTTCATCTCTTTCTTTACCGCAGAAACGGTAACGTTTCATACTGAGGTCTGCACCGGGTTTGGAAATACGGTAAGCGGAAGTGCCAAAAGGATGGTACTCTTCATAGGAAATCACCTCGCCGGCAGCATTGGTTTCCATTACGGCCGAACCAAGAAGATTCCCATACTGATAACGTATCACCGGCACGTTCAGTGCCGAACCAGGATCACTACCTAATGTATCAATAGTTTTGGTATCTATCTGCGCTATAATACCGGCGTTATCGGCCACCCGTAAGGTATAGCGCTCAAAATCAGGCGCTCCCAAACCAGTGCTTTCACGGTAAATTTCCACAGCGCCGAAGTAAATACGTTCCAGTTTTTTTCCACCCATGCGCTCAATAATTTTCCGGCTACGCTGTCCTCCGGAACCATACACGTAATACGCATGACCACCGCCTCCCAAATTAACCGCACTTAACTGCGACTGGAAATTCCAGCTGATACTGCCTGCACCAGGCAAATGTGGCATGGAGGTCATACAACCTGCTGCATTATGCGCATAGGTACCAGAAAATACGCCTGGTGCATCCCCCGGCATACTCGTTGCCTTCAACCGGTTAGTCACATTAGAAGGATCATCCTCATATTCATAACGATAACGTTGTTGCCACGTGGCCCCGGTAGCGTTGTGTTTAAGCGATTGAATATTGCCGCAATCATCAAAAGCATATTGCTCTGTATATATCCGAACAGCGGTACTGTTATTCATTTCCGGTAATTGCGGAATGAATGAAATATCCGTATTGTTACGCTGCGTATCCATCGACAACCCGGCATGCTCCCTGCCACTGGCTTTCGTCAGTTGATAAATAGCATCGTATTCAAACAGGGACTCCGGATATACCACCGTATTCTTAAAAAAATGGGTTTGCTGAGCATCGTCCCTGACCTGGGTAATGTTGCCCACAGGATCATAGGTGAACGAAATATTTTGCAGGGCCTGCGGAGTAGTATCTGTGTCTTTCTGCAGTGTTAACAGATCCGTTAAACGGAAGGTCAGCGGATCATAGAAATATTTCGTTACCGTATCGTTCCCATATTGAGCCATTTGCCGTTGTCCTTTAGCATCATACTCCTGACTTTTCAGGAAAGGAATGAAAGCACCGGTACCGCCGATTTTCACATTCAGTGTGGCAATAAAATTGGCTTCGTTATAGATGGGCTGCACGATCGAATGGTCTGGCAAAGTGGCCATAACAGGGCGATTCAGCGCATCAAATGTTCCGGCCGAAGTGTAGGTGGCTGTTTCCAGTAATGGTTCTGCAGCCGTAATAATATCCGGGATCACGATGAGTCCCTTTAAAGGCGTCCAGTCTATCAGTTGTTTATAGTCTTTCGTCAGCCTTTTCTCTGCGTCCGTGGTGTTACCTTTAAAATCAATCTGATTAATGGTACTTACACCGCTCTGATCGTATACCTGGTATACCTTTCCTTTCATATTCAGTAATCTGGCCTGTGCATCGGGGAACAGGTCACCGTACACGATGCGTGCATACATCCATTCTGTAGTTCCTACTTTCAGGTAACTGCTCACTGGCCGGTCTAATGCATCGAACTCAAAACGATAATACTGACCAGCAGCATTCCACATTTTGTAAATGCGGCCCTGTACATCCTGGAATATCCACTTCTCTCCTTTTTCAGCGGTATTGGAATACATGGGTGCACCAGCCATATTACTTACACCATGACTAACGAGGCGTTTCAGCTGGTCGAACGACTTTGAATACCTGCCCATGGGGTCTGTTTCCACCCATACAGCAGTTGTTTTACCACCGCCATAATCTGATATCGTCATTAAAGGCCGGCCGATAGAGTCCGCATGAAAAGTAGCCGGGGTATGATTATGCCGGGCAGCCAACCAGGCAGCTCTTGTTTCCGGGTCGGCTGGTTCCGGGTCGGCCGGCAAAGGGCTGCCGCGGTCAATGTACCACTGACTGGCCATTACGTTATCATTTACATCGAAAGACGTAAAATACCAGGGATTAAATGCAATATTGGAAAAAGTGCCATTGGGGAATACTGTCTTTATTAACCGGCCGGTAGGATCATAATATCGTGTGGCCGTTGCGCCGGTTTCCACCAATTCACTTTCAGATTCGTAGTCAAAAGTGGTGCTGAAATAAGGTTCATATTTTTTCACCACGTTTCCCTTATTGTTATAAAACGTGCGACCGTTGCCGATCCAGCGTGGATTAGCATCTACTTCGTCTACTGTGTGGGTAACCGGATTCCATACTTTGGCTTTGCCGGGATTCACCTGATTTTTGGTCATGATTACACCACCGCTGCCATTGGAATAAGTGTAGCTCTCCTGCCACCGTGGATTGGAGGCACCATGTTGTTCTCTGCTGAAACTGTGTACGTAATTTGGTTTACCATTAGTGACCCAGTTAAACAGATCATACTCCATGCGGTTGGTTGGATCTGCCAGCGTATCTCCATCGCTACTGCCAGGCTTTCCCATGATGGCTACTTTAACAACAAACCCCAGTTCATCTGTTTCCACTGCAGAGCGGTTCCCGTTAGGATCGGTGAGCTGCCAGGGCTTCAGTACCCGGTAGTCATTATCGGCCATCACGGTATTACCAATAGCATCTGTACTGCTTTCTACGATGATACGCAGCGCATCATACTGTATATGATGTTCCCTTCCGAATACATCTTTGGTGCCGACAGGGATGTAAAAATCATCGGCCGGTGTAGCGGAAAAAAGATCTGTCCCCGAAGGCGCCCACCAATGTGCATCGGCTTCGGTATGAGTGTAGCCTGCATCTGCCAGCATCACCGGCGTTACTTCTGTATTATAATATTTGGTTACCAGGTTTTGTGTAAACGTGAGTTGATATTTTTTATGTACAAAACCCAGTGCTGAAAGTGTCCCCAATGCCAATGGCCCGGAGAGATCATCTTTCAGATAATAAATCCTTCCGTGCGCGGATAATCTTTTCTGAACACCCGCTGTAAACTCTTCTTCATATTGGATGACAGCGGCTCCCGGGATGCTTGCCAGATTTATTTTATGCAGATAAAAACCAGGCGGTTGAGAAATGCCGGCTATTTCATATGCCTTCGATTCGGATTGCTCACGGAGGCGATAGGTATCTACCCCTATCACATCTGTTGTATAAGCTGTTTCGTTGTAGGTAATATGCAGCTGTCGTTGTTCCTCCCATACTTTATCCGGGATATCATCTGGTGCTACTGGCCTGCTTAGCCGTGGATATACTATAGCAGCGGCTTTGGTGGTATATCCCAGGTCATCTGTTTCCAACACAAATGAATGTGCAATGCGCGGATCTGCCGGGTTTCTCTCGTAAGCATAAGTAATACTTTCCGATGGCAACAACAGGAAGGACGCATACCGGTTGCTGCCTTTGGGCTGTATCAGGCGTATTTCATTATTGGCCTGCATGGCGGTGTAAGGACACGATTCCTGCAAACTACCATCAAATGCATATACCTCTGTACGCAGATGTTGTCCTTTACAGGCCCGCAGTGCCTCATGAATTTCGTACGGCTGCAAACCTGCCGGCAATATAGGTTCCGGCATATCATAAGGGGTAATGGACCCATTAAAATATTCTGACGCACACTGGTGCAGCAAACGCTGATTGGCCAGGTAAGCACCGGTATGGAACCAGGAGATAGTAGTCACCGGAGGCTGGTGAAGATCTTCTTCTACCACATTCAGCGCAACGTTGAGTTTAAACTGACTGAATACTTCCGTATCATTTTGCTCTACCCGGGCAAATCCCCTGAATTCCTTTTCCGTAGCATCGTAATAGCCGTGGCGATAGCTGTAGGTATTGGTAAAAATGGTTTCCCTGATCTTATCGGTGGTTGTGACGCGGGAAATACAATGCACGGGAAATGGCAGCTTGGTGATCCAGGGAATCCCTTTCTGTTTATCTTCCAGATAATAGAAGGTAGAAGATTTGTATTCGATGGTCACTTCCTTGCCGCAATTATTTTTATAACTGATCAACAGCGCGGGTTGCTTACTCCCCATCAGATCAATATACTGCAACGGCTTGCTTGATAACGGAGACGCATATACGATAGCTGCGGTGCCGGCTCCCAGGAAATCCATGACGGAGATATGGGATCGGTTATCCACTGCCGGAAAAGCCGGGAGCACTTCCGGAGCAGCGGTCCATTCGTTACCATTTAAATTCATCCATACACTGAAATTATTTTTACCCAGGTAAATAATATCTGTGGTACCCGAACCATCAATATCGGCCAATCTTAAAAAGGCGGGGTTGAATTGATCGGGATGATCGAATACCGGCGCATGGTCCATGCTCACTTTCGCTCCAAAACGTCCGTAGCCGAGATTGGGCCAGTAGCAGATTTCGCCATTCCGGATGCGAACAATATCTGTCAGGGCATCTCCACTCATATCCGCCAGGAAAATACATTGCTCCTGGTCTGCAAAAACAATGGCCGGACCTTTCTCTTCGTCCGCTGCCTTCATCACTGTTTCGGGTACCTCAAAGCCTTTCTCCCCGGCTCCCTGGTACCAGCGAAACTGGTACTCATCGGTATAAAGCATATCAGGCATATGGTCTCCGGTAAGATCAATGAAACGCATGTTTTTTTCTTTCGGATAAAGCACCGGCTTTTGCTCAAAAAACCGCATGCCTTCCCAGCCGGCATCCTCTGTCAGTTTGAAAAAACCATTGTATTGTTTGTCTACCTCCACCAGGTATTTGATCCCATTTCCTTCCAGTTCCTGTATCATCACGCCTTTGTTGAGTCCTCTGTAAGAGGGCTTCGGCGCTACTGCCTGCGCGTGAGAAAACTGACCTTTGCCAAGATTGGATTTATAATACCAGCCGCCGCCCTGTTCAGTAAGTATCCCTGAAATGCCTTCACTGTAAAGATCTACCCACAGGTAGGTTTTATCATCTATGCCTACAGGGGCATGCACCGCGTTATCAGGACTCAGCGATTGTACACTGGTATTCCATTCATGAGATTGATATTGCAGCTCCAGTTCCGGGAAATGTTTTGTGCGGTAACGGTTGGTGCCGGCATCCCAGAGATGGCCGTTTTGACGGGCCCTTACGAGGAAAGAAAAGCCATTTACATGATCACCGTTGCCTGTGAGTGGAAGCGTGTCGTCATAAAACAGTTGCAGCGATTTTACCAGGCAGGGATTTACCGGCAACAAATCCGGAAAGCAGTGAAAGATCATCACCCGGTTGCACCTGCGGTAGGTGCGAATCTCAAAGCCAGAGCGATAAGAAGAAAAAGGATCTTTGCGGCAGGTCCATGCGTTTTTCTCCAGATCAATATCCTTCGGGATATCGACTGCGGTATCATGTTCACCGTAGTCAAAAATCACTTTGAAGAGAAACTCATTTTCTGCAGGTAGTGTATCGCCCGGATAATAGGCTTCCTGATTACCGTATAGTATTTTTTTGATGTATAACTGGGTACAGTG
>NZ_DATCVJ010000543.1:0-2244 GCF_036566945.1 Chitinophaga sp.
CTGTTACGACGTTAAATTCCCAGCCTCCCATTTTACCCATCTGCTGACAAATACCCAGTAACTGATTGCTTCGCTTCAGTTCTGATTCAGCTTGCAGGAAGTCGGCATGTTTTCTTTCACGGGCAGAAATATTTCTGATAAGGAGCAGTATGCGTTTTGATTCGGGCTGCCGGGTTTTAATAAGTGTCATTTTCAATTCGTACCAATGCTCCAGATTTTGCCGGATATCGGGGTAGATATAGGTTTGTGATTCCCCGGTCCGCAGAATTTTATCTGCCAGACGGTTAAAGGCCATGGCATGTTCGCCCAGTACTTCCGTGATCGTTTTCCCAATGACTTCTTCCCGGGGGCGAAACAGGAGGCTTTCCTGTTTGCACCATACTTTGGTAAAGGCTTTCTGATCATCCATTTCAAACACAATATCATCCAGTGTCATCATCAGCGCATCCCATTCAGATTTTAGGTCCGTATGTGCATTTTTCAATTGTTGATACTCGCTGTTGCGGGAAGCATTTCCATGCTGATAGCCCAGTACCTGCAGGAGCGGCTGGAATAGCTGAATAGCCGCCGGGGTATACGCATTGTTTTTGCGGAGAAAGCCTAACACTACCAGTACTTCCTGCTGAAATATGACCGGAAGTCCCAGAAAAGATATGCCATTATCAAGATGACAGATCTGAGGCCGGCTGGTGTGGGCGGTCATCTGCAGGGAGCTCGCAAAATTCCATTCGTCTTCCGGCATCCGGCTTTTAGCGAGGGGATATACCCGGATGTTGCCATCGTCTGTTTTGGTTACTTCTCCCACGAAGCCGTATTCACTGGCTGCCAGTGAAAGCAGGTCTGGTAACAGTTGTTCGTAAGCATCCTGGAAATGCTCCGACCTTGCAAAATTATCATGGAGGCTACCGATGAGGCCCAGCAATTGCTGCTGTTGCCTCCACCTTTCGGGTAACTGGATGTCTTCATTTATTTCCCCGCCGCCCGGATCACTTTTGAGGGAGTTCGTAAAAGTAGTCGCCAACATGAGTGATGTTGATTTTGTTATTTTGGTTGTTTTTCTGCAAATAAAAAACAAGGCATTGCTGTCAGCCGTTGACAGTATTGCGAAATATCGGATGAATGTTGCTTAAAGGAGGCCAGATTACGAGCGCCGGTTAGTAGAAAAATTATCAATATGATACCGGGGAAATAAATTTAGGGAATTATGGGGAGAAACAAAGGGGAAATTATTTAATTGTCGGGAGAATTTGCCAGGGCATAAAAGCAGGCAAATTCTCCCGACGGGCAATGATTATTTCTTCATTCCTCCATTTTTAAACAGGGAATAGGCTGTTTGATAATTCGCCATACTGTTTTTTAGCAGGCTACTATCCATGGGAGCGGCGTGTTGTTCATTGCGGGCCTGGTTCCAGCTAAAGCATTCTGCTTTTTGCTGTGGGCTGAGAATGAGTAATTTTCCTGGTTCCAGGTAGCCCAGTTTCTGATAAGTGCTGATCATGGCACGTGGCTGGTAGCTGGAGTCCAGTACATTTTTTCCGTAGAGTTTGCTGTTATACGTCCAGTGCAATAAACTCAGTAGGGTAGGGTAAATATCAATCTGTGAACACATGGCATTGATTTCCTGTGGTGCTGCTCCGGGAACATTATACAGGATGCAGGGGATATGATATTTACTGATTTCTATTTCATTTTTGCCGGCGCTGCTGGCGCAATGGTCTGCTACAAAAATAACAACGGTATTTTTAAACCAGGGCTTGGTGCTGATATTTTTCAGGAACTGGCCGATGGCATAGTCAGTATATTTTACGGCGCCTTCGCGGCTTTGGCCGGAAGGGATATCTACTTTACCGGCAGGATATGTGAACGGGCGATGATTCGAGGTGGTCATGATGAAGTCGTAGAATGGCTTCCCTTTCGCATATTTTTCATCGGCGCTTCTGATGGCTGCGTTGTAAATATCTTCATCACAGATGCCCCAGGCGTTGGAGAATTGAACCGCGCTATCCGGTATGTTGGTGCGGGTAGTGGTGATCTCGTCTTCCACAAATTTCCGGTGGTGACGATCGGTGATATCGTAGCCGTTGTTACCGAAAAATTTATTCATGTTATCGAAGTAACCATCGCCGCCATAAAAGAAGGTGCTTTCGTAGCCGGCTTGTTCGAAGATCTGTCCTACTGAAAACAGTCCCTCGTTGTTTTTGCGGCGTACAATGCTTTGTCCGGGTGTGGGCGGAACGGCCAGTG
>NZ_DATCVJ010000544.1:0-5486 GCF_036566945.1 Chitinophaga sp.
GATGCCTGGGTGGAAATGGCCACACATTTATCGTATTCCGGTTTGCCGGTACCTTCCATAATGCCGGGTATTTCGCGGAACTGCCGGCGTACTTCTTCTACCATGGCCATGGCAGCACGACCTACGGCCGCAATGGCGAGCGAAGAAAATATAAATGGAATCATACCGCCTACAAATAAGCCGGCGAGTACATTGGCTTTATAAATATCGATGCCCTGAATACCTGCTACTCCAACAAAGGCTGCAAACAATGCCAGCGCTGTTAATGCGGCAGAAGCAATGGCAAAACCTTTACCGGTAGCGGCAGTGGTGTTACCTACTGCATCCAGGATATCTGTTTTTTCTCTTACCTCTTTAGGCAGTTCGCTCATTTCAGCGATACCACCGGCGTTATCGGCAATAGGGCCAAAGGCGTCAATAGCCAGCTGCATGGCAGTGGTGGCCATCATACCGGCAGCTGCAATCGCTACACCGTATAATCCTGCCAGGTGGAAAGAACCTGCGATACCAGCTGCCAGCACCAATATGGGTAAGGTAGTGGATTCCATTCCTACAGATAAACCACCAATAATATTAGTAGCAGCACCGGTGGCCGACTGGCGGATGATGGATTTCACCGGGCGTTTGCCCATTGCGGTATAATATTCTGTAATAATACTGATCAGCGTACCTACTGCCAGTCCTACCATGATAGCACCAAATACCTCTCCGCGGGTAAACTCGTGGCCACGTAAAGTCATGGTATTATCCGGCAGAATCCAATTCACCAGGAAATAAGAAACAACCGCAGTTAAAATAATGGAGCCCCAGTTACCCATGTTCAGGGCTTTTTGTACCACGCTGGTGCTTAAACCTGCTGTATCACTGATTCTTACAAACAAAGTTCCGATCATGGAGAAGATGATACCTGCACCTGCAATGATCATTGGCAGCAGGATAGGAGCGATGCCTCCAAAGGAATCGTGGGAAACGGTTTCAGAACCCAGTACCATGGTGGCTAATACGGTAGCCACATAAGAGCCGAACAAATCGGCGCCCATACCAGCTACGTCACCTACGTTATCACCTACGTTGTCCGCAATGGTGGCGGGATTGCGGGGATCATCTTCCGGAATACCGGCTTCCACTTTACCTACCAGGTCAGCACCGACATCGGCAGCTTTGGTATAAATACCGCCACCCACACGGGCAAACAAGGCAATACTTTCTGCACCCAATGAAAAACCAGTGAGTACTTCAATGGTCTTGATCATTTCCGCTGTATTGGCTTCCGCCCCGAAATATGATTTCAATATAATGAACAAAGATCCCAGTCCCAGTACGGCAAGACCAGCAACGCCCATTCCCATTACAGAACCACCGGTGAAAGATACCTGCAGCGCTTTTGCGAGACTGGTACGAGCGGCATGAGCGGTGCGTACATTAGCTTTGGTGGCTATTTTCATACCTATAAAACCAGCAGTAGCTGAAAATACAGCGCCTATCACGAAGGCCAATGCAATAGACCAATGCGAATTTTCATGCGTTGCCCCCATATAACCTAACAACAGGGCGGCAATAATAACAAAGTAAATAAGGACTTTATATTCAGCTTTAAGAAATGCCATAGCGCCTTCAGCAATGTGCTGAGCTATCTCTTTCATCTTGTCGTTGCCAGCATCCTGTTTTGTAACCCAGGAACTCTTGACGGCCGTATATAACAAAGCCAATAATCCAAAACATGGTACGAGGTAAACTATATTCATGTAAGCGAAATTTATTAAAAACGTGGTTGACAAAAAAGTTTAGTAATGAATAAATAATAGGATTCCAAAAAAAATATTCAAATGAATATAAAACATAAATTATTAATTGTGCACGTAATAAATAAAATTATTGCACACATGCCCCATGAGTAAGTGTTTCGGGCAAAAAAAAATAACATGGTCCGTCAGATACCTTCCTGGAATGCTTTACCGAGCCAGCTAATGATATCAGCTGCTGTCATTGCTTCCTGCGAAAGATGTGCGGCGGCCAGATCACCTGCATAGCCATGTAGCCATACACCCAGCAGGGCCGCTGCTTTGGGGGAATAATCCTGGGCCAGCAGGCCGGTTAATATACCCGTCAGTACATCTCCGCTGCCAGCGGTAGCCATACCAGGATTGCCGGTGTTGTTGAAATATACTGCGCCATCAGGACAGGCAATGGCGGTATACCGGCCTTTCAATATAATATAAATCTGCAGATTCACGGCTTGCTTTGACAATAATGTGAGTCGTGCCGTATCATTTGCACTGGGGCCGAAGAGTCTTTCAAATTCTTTTGGATGCGGGGTCAGTATAGAACCTGCAGGTACCTTATATAACAGGTACGGATATACGGAGAGTATATTAAGGGCATCTGCATCAATGACCATAGGGCGTTGCCAGCTATTGAGCAGCAGCTCCAGTGATTTAACGGTGCCTGGTTGTGTATCCAGTCCGGGGCCAATCCCGATGGTTTTATAGGAAGCCGTGTTAATATCGGAATGAAAATGCGTATTGTAGTGGGCATTTTCATCTGTAATGCACATGGCGCATGGTTCGCTGATCTGCATAATATCGTAACCACATTGGGGAATATGGCAGGAGAGCAGCCCTACACCTGCGCGTAAACAGGCCCGGGCACTCAGTACGGCGGCGCCCATTTTACCGTGGCTGCCCGCAATGAGCAGGGCATGACCGTAGGTACCTTTATGTGCAAACGGATCACGGGGACGGTAAATAGTCCGCATAATTTCTTTATCGGAGAGGTGATACCGTGCAGGCGTTTGCGTTATATAGTCCGGATGCAGGCCAATCGGTAATATATGTACCTCGCCTGCATAAGGGGCATTTTCCGGTAAGAGAAAAGCCAGTTTGTAAAATTCAAGGCTAAGGGTATGATGTGCCTGCACCACGGCGGCATGCCGGTTACTTTCATCTGCTATCAGGCCAGAAGGCATATCTATCGATACAATAGGGTGTTTTTGTCGTTGGTCATTGAGGTGATGTATTATGCCGGCCACCCATCCATCTATTGGCCTGCTCATACCGGTACCGAAAATGGCGTCTATGATAACTGCACCGGGAGGGATAACCGGGAGGTCTGATACATCTCCTATTTCATAAATCCCGGTTGGATATTGTAGCCGCAGGTCTTGTAGCTTAAGTTGGTGATCGGCACTGGCTTTAGCGCTATGCTGCAATATGCCGGTACTCACCGTGTAGCCATGATCGAGCAGTAAACGGGCGATGACAAGGCCATCTCCCCCATTATTTCCTTTTCCGCAAAAAATATAAATAGGGTGTTGGGGGGAATAATGATCTTCCAGCCATGCAGCACACTTGCCTGCCGCCCTTTCCATCAGGTCGGGACTGCTGATGGGTTCGTGCGCGATCGTGAAGGCATCTGCCTCCCTGATTTGTGCTGCTGTGAAGATTTTCATGTCCGATAGTTGAACATTAAAAATACTTCAAAATAAGGAACATAAAAAAAACGGACCATGCTTGCCTCATGATCCGTTTGTAATGAAGTGGTCAAACCTGGTTTAAAAAGTATACCTGGCAGACACACCGCCAATCTCCTCACCCATATAGTTGGTGGGTCCAACAAACTGTACGTAAGGTTTCAGATCGGCACTAACGTTTAAAGGAATCTTTTTGAAAGTATATTCAATTCCAATGATACCATCCAGACCTGGAGATACGTAGGAACCATTTTTAAAATGATGGTCTTCATAACGATCCCAGTCATAATCCCGACGGTCGTAGAAGCCCAAATGCGCACCACCACCGGCATACATGTTCAGTTCTGGTAAACCAATATTCCAGTTGTATTCGTATAATCCGGTAATAGTAAGATTATTTCTGTGCTCATGGTTAGTAGTTACCAGTCCTTCAATAGCATGAGGTCCCTGGATAAAATGTTTGATAGTGAAACCTACTATCCATGGGTTTAAACGTACGCCCAGCGCAGTAGTGTAGTTGGACGGATCGCTGTTGTTGTAACTCTTTTTTCTCTGCGCGTTGGCCTGAATTGCCAGCATAGCGATCAGACTGAAAAGTAACACGACTTTTTTCATAGATGTGTTGTTTGAATTGAAACTTAAAAATACACGTTAAGAAACGTTGGCTTTATCTCTAAAGTATATATACACGACGAAAACTAAATCACGGTTGCTTTACAATAACAATGCCAACCGGCTTAAGTAAGCGAAGAAAAATAAATCCTGCGATGCCAGCCAGCAGTGAGGCGGCTATGACGGAAATAATGGCAATGATTTGTAATTCCCGCTCCTGGTAGGCTAATGAAGAAATAAAAATGGACATAGTAAACCCAATACCGGCAATAAGTCCCACACCTATAAGCTGTAACCAGCCTGCCTTTGAAGGGAGAGCGGCCAGTTTTAATTTTACTGCCAGAAAAGAAAGCGTAAAAATCCCCAATGGTTTTCCAAGCACCAGGCCTGCCATAATACCATAACTGATGTTATTCTGCAGTGCGCCCGCAATATCGGAAGGCAACTGTATGGCAGTATTGGCTAAAGCAAAAACTGGCATAATGACAAAGTTAACCGGGTCATGTAAACTGTGTACCAGCTGGGCAATCCGCTCTTGCGGAATACAAAATGCCAATAATACGCCCGCAATGGTGGCATGTACACCTGAATTAAAAAGACAGTACCACAGTACCAGTCCGGGGATGTAATAAAATATCAGTCTTTGTACTTTAAAATAATTCAGTAACAGGGGAATTAAAAATACGGCGCCGCCAATCAGCAGGTATTTTACGTCCAGATGTGGGGTGTAAAATATGGCAATGGTTAATATAGCACCCAGATCATCGATGATGGCAAGGGCCATCAGGAATATTTTTAAGCCTACCGGCACCCTTTTGCCCAGCAGGGATAAAATACCCAGGGAGAAGGCAATATCAGTGGCCATAGGGATGCCCCAGCCATGCGCATACGGTGTGTTTTTATTAAAAAGGGCGAAGATGAGCGCAGGAAACAGCATACCACCAACGGCTGCCAGTACGGGTAAAATAGATTTTCTGACAGAAGAAAGTTCTCCTACGGTCAGTTCCCGCTTTATTTCCATGCCTACCAGGAAAAAGAACAGCACCATCATGCCATCGTTTATCCATAACAGGTAGGAGTTGGGCAGGTGTAATGCCCGGTATTGATAATGATGTCCGCCGGCCGGATCGAACAGGTTATTCCAGAATCCCACATAATCCGCCTGAACAGCTGAATTGGCCAGTATCATAGAGGCCAGTGTACATACGATGAGTACAATTCCTACCGCCCTGCTGTCTTTCAAAAACTGGTGGATAGGGGAAATCAGTGTTTTTCGGATAATGTTAATAGAGTTCCGGATCATGAGGAGAAGAATTACGAATTACGAATTACGAATTACGGATTGGCGGGGAGATTAACTACCTGTTAGTCCCGTAATTCGTAATTCGTAATTCGTAATTCTTTT
>NZ_DATCVJ010000545.1:0-4428 GCF_036566945.1 Chitinophaga sp.
ACTTTCCATTATGCCCAGCCAGATATCTTCTCACTCTATATCGGAAATTATTCCCGGCAGGAATACAAAGGCAATCGTTCTTTTTATACTTATAGTTTGAGTCCGGCGATCGATGGCAATGACTTGTCGCGCAAATCCGCCGCTGTATTAGATTTCCTGGCCACGCAGTTTGGCCCCCTGACTATTCCAAACTTTTCCATTATTGAATTTCCGGAGTATGTATCGGAGCTCACCGGTATTGGCGGCGCCAGTATCCTGGGTGGGGTAGTGATGCCCACCGCTGCATTGCTGCAATTTAATTACGCCCTCTTTGGTCATGAAATCGGGCATCAGTGGTGGGGCAATAAAGTGCGGTCAAGAGGAGAGCGGGGCGCATCCATTATATCAGAAGCACTGGCCCAATACGGCTCGCTGCAGGTGGTGTATCACTTTGATAGCACGCACGCCATGGATTATCGTAGAACGGGCTATCCTGGCTATATCAAAGATCAGTGTGGACTTGGTTATCTGAAAAATGTGGCAGCGGGAAATGATGAACCGCTGGTTGCGTTGACAGGCGCCAATGACCATATCCTCGCGGATAGCAAAGGTTTCCTGGCGCTGGAGCTGTTATCTGCTACAGTGGGAAAACCGGTATTTAATAAAGCCATGCAGGTGATGGGTGAAAAGTATAGCAGTAAGGGTGTTAGCTGGGAGGATTTTGAACGGGAGATAACAAACGCATACGGGCATCCTCTACAATGGTTTTTTGACCAATGGTTCGAAAGAACGGGCGCCCCGGCATGGCAAAGCAGCTGGAAACAGCAGCAAAATAAATTACAGCTAACGGTCACACAAACAGATAGCATTTATCAGTTGCAACCGGAGGTGCTGATTACTTACGGTAACGGTACTACGTCGTTGCAGCATATCACGCTCCACGATCGCAGTCAAACACTGCAACTGCCGGCAAATGGCCCCGTGACGGCTGTACAGATAGACCCTTACTTTAAAATATTGCACTGGGATGCTGCATTGGTGCCGGTGGCGCAATCACAGGCTAAAGTGGTCCGGGTATTGAATTTACGCATTCAGCAAAAAAATGCGGAGGCAATCAGTCTCGCCAAATCCTATCTGAAAGAAGGTATTCCCAACGATAGCAGTGCGGTGGAGTTCACGCTGCTATATCAGCTGGGACGGATATTGGCCGTACAAAATAAGCCCAACGAAGCCATTGGATATTACCAACGCGCGTTACAATGTCCATCCCGTGCGCCTGAGCTATTGGCCGTGACCTACTATCGCATTGCGCAGTTAGCCGCAGCGAAAAAAGACAACGAATTATTGCAGTGGGGTTGTACAAATGCGGTGAAAGCAGATTTGCTCAATCACAAAGCCGATGGCATGGAAGCCAAGGTTGCGGCTTTATTAGCGGCCACTTCCCGGCTTCCTGCCTGATAAACAGCGTTTCAATTACCCCATCGGCCTTGGATCGTATTTTCTTCCATCCTCGTCATACCGCTGCCACTGGACCGCTCCCGTAACAGTTCTCCTGCAATGGTATAGGGGTGCCCCTTGGTAGGGTTGGCGCGGCATTGTCCCACAATACAGTCGGTAATAGCGGTGGCCAGCGACAGGCGGGGATAGGCGTTGAAAATGGCACCGGCCTGCTCTTCTGTAATGAAGGCCGTAGTAGGACCGCCGAAATCCATCACAATGCCGGCTCTTGTTAACCGCGGCACCGGCCCCCGTCTTTCTGCTATGCCGGAAGAAGTATGCAAGGCAATGGCCTGCCACACAATATCGGCTTCCGTTTCACTAAAAGCATGCTGGGAAAGAAAAAGAAGCGCCTGATCTGCGCCTTCTACTTCGAATCGTTGGGGCCCGTTACCGGGATCTGTTAAGCCCATGTCGTGAAAAATACAAGAGATAAATAATAATTGCTCGTTATAACCGGGATGCGCGAGCAGACCACTGTGCGCAGCATACAATCGTGCGAAAATGAAACTGCGGATACTGTGATTGTACAGCGGTTCGGTTTCATGCTGCTTTACAAATTGAAGTGCTTCGCAGGAGAGATGGTCATCCGGTAAATGTAGCAATGGGGATAGTTGTTGTGGCATGATGTTTTATTTTTCGTGAACAGACATAGCAAGGCCATGATGAACAGGCCAAAGGTTCATTGTAATTATTTTATCAGGGGGAGATGGATACCTGGTGAACGCTGCTTAGCGATGATCTTTTTCCAGTGCCGTCCGAAACGTTTTTCTGTAATCGCTGGGGGAGAGCAGGAGTTGTCGTTGAAAAATGCGTCGCATCGACACCAATCCGCCGAAGCCGCATTTCTCTGCAATGGCATCTATGCTCAGGGAGCTGTCTTCAAGGTATTTCCTGGCTATTTCCACCCGCAGTTTTTCTACAAATTTCGCGGGTGATAGCCCCGTTTCCCGGGTAAACATCCGGCTGAAATGCCGGGTACTCATATTCACCTGGGCGGCTAATTCCACTACGCCAATATTGGTATGTGCATGTTTCACTATCCAGGTGCGGAGCTGACCGGCCAGGGTATTATGGAGGGCATACCCCGGCAGCAATGCGCTGAACGATGCCTGTGATCCGGGGCGCTTCAAGTACAGCACCAGCTTGCGTGCTACCTGCGCAGCGAGCGCTTTGCCATGGTCTTCTTCTATCAGCGCCAATGCCAGGTCCATTCCGGACGATACGCCCCCGGAAGTATAGATGTTGCCGTCTTTAATAAAAAACGGGTTGGGATTTACCTGTACATCAGGAAAGCTGCCCTGTAACTGCTCGCAATATTCCCAGTGAGTGGTGGCTTGTCTGCCATTTAATAAACCGGCTTTAGCTAACGCAAACGCGCCTACGCAAACAGATCCTATTCTTCGTATATGCTTTGCAGTGATGGCCAGCCAGGCATAGAAATCCTGATAATATTGATTGTTTTCGGCTTCATTGTTATAGCCCGCTACCAGCAGCGTGTCGATGGGGGAATGAATATCCAACACGGAGGTGGTGCAATTCAGCTGTATACCGGCGCTGCAGGTGATTTGGGTGTTTCGCCCCGGAGAGGCCAGCAGGATCTCATAGTCGTTCGTTGCAGCCTGCGCGTCCAGTATTTTCCCGGCGGTGACAAATACGTCTACCGGTCCGGCTATATCCAGCAGGATATTGCCCGACATGATGACGATGACGGTAAGTTTTCGTTCCGGGACAATGGGAGCTGGTGGTGGTATACGTTTCATGTTGTAAAAGTAAGGAGCTGGCAGTTTGTCTCAAATGACATAATTTATACAATTTAGGCCATATTCTACGCCTGATCCGGGGATTAGTGCTGCAGATATCGATCTGGTGGCATTGAACTTTCCAAGCTGCACAAACATACTTTCACTGTGATCAAACTTTTTCTTTCTGTAACCGTTATAGCCAGTATACGGGGCCGTTACCATTATCCCGGAACAGGCATAACACTAATCAGCATCATTAAAAGGCAGCAAATGGATATCCAACAATTTGAAGATAAAGGACTGGCACACTACTCCTATGCTATTTACAGTGAAAAGGTGAATGAGGTCATCCTGATCGACCCGTCCAGAGATTTAACACCTTACCTGGAATATGCGGCGTCGCTTCATGCAAGAATTACAGGCGTGATTGAAACGCATCCACATGCTGATTTTATCAGCGGTCACCTGGAATTACACCATAGCGGAGCAGTGATCTATTGCTCTCAACTGGTGGGTGCTGCCTATCCGCATACTGGTTTTGATGAAGGCGATCAGATTAAGTTAGGAGATATCACCCTGCGTGCATTGAATACTCCCGGTCATTCGCCGGATAGTATTTGTGTGGTGCTGGTATATGCGGGGGAAGACAGGGCCGTATTTACCGGGGATACGTTGTTTATTGGCGACTGTGGCCGCCCGGATCTGCGGGGAACTGCCGGTAACATTACAGCAGGCAGAGAAGCATTGGCACGCATGATGTATCATTCTCTCCGGGAAAAGTTGATGGTGCTGGCGGATGATGTATTGGTATATCCTGCACATGGCGCCGGAACGCTCTGTGGGAAATCGCTGAGCGAGGAAGACATCAGTACTATCGCCGCAGAAAAAGTAAGTAACTGGAGTTTGGATGAACTGACAGAAAACGAGTTTGTAAAAGAGTTGTTATCCCAACAACCGTTTATTCCAAAATATTTCTCTTACGATGTAGAAGTGAACAGAACAGGCGCTGCACCGCTGGAAGCTTCGCTGGCAAAGGTGCCGGTGATGACCGGTGAGCCTGTTTTTGATGCCGGCATCCTGATCGTTGATACCCGCCCCGAATCCGTTTTTAAACAAGGGCATTTGCCAGGTGCGGTGAATCTGCAGGATGGCACTAAGTTCGAAACCTGGCTGGGAAGTATCGTGGCCCCCGGAGAGCCTTTTTATT
>NZ_DATCVJ010000546.1:0-2227 GCF_036566945.1 Chitinophaga sp.
ATAGTTCAGGCTATCTGTGTTGGCATTGTCTACTTTCAGGTAGCTGGCAATGGCCGGGTAATATTTTTTGGTGGCTTCTGCGTTGAACGTATCTCCTTTCACGGAGAAGTTGGAAACGAAATACAGGATAGGGTTGAGTCCCAGGCTGGTTACGCCATTATCGCGGGTAAACATGGCCTGGCTCCAGCGTAGTGGGAAATAAGCGATATTTCCATAGATACCGGCGGCAAAGAGCAATACCAGTCCTGTTACATAACCGGTAAATGGCCAGTTGCGCAGGTAGATGAGTGGTTGTGCCGCAAATCTTTTCCAGGTGACCTTTTGCAGGCGATATACGAGGAACATGAATACAAAAATGCCGAGAGCACCTCTTACTACCGGGTAACTCTGCCACACCATGCGGGCATTGTCTGCGCGCTCTCCTTTGGCCAGGAACCGTAATACAGAAGGGTCCAGGCGTTGTCCCAGGTAATCATAATGTCCCAGGTCAAGAATATAAAGAAGGGTGAGCAGCAGGTATATCAGAAAGAAATATATAAAATTGATTCTGCGTATAGGGGTAGACGTAAAGAAGGCATTACGTGTAATCAGTGCTATCAGCAGGATGGGAATCATTAAATAGAGGGCCAGCCTTAGGTCGAAGCGTAATCCCAGGTTCCAGGCTTTCACGATTGCTGCGTGGTCTGTGACGGTAGTTTTGAAGAAGAACAGGTAAAATATAGCCCTGAACATCACCATCAGCAGGAAGAGGTAAAGCGTTTGAACAAACACATAACGAATATACCGGGGTATATTCTTCCACGAGTATTGCATGTAACGTATAGCTGTTTTTTTAAAAGCGTAGCTGCAAATATATCGAAAAAGCGGAAAGGATAAAGGATAAAGCAAAAAGCTATAGCAGCGGAGAGCAGGGGGGATATATTAATTAATAGTAACTTATATCTCCGCTACTATAGCTTTTTGCTTTATCCTTTATCCTTTCTGCTCTCTCGTCATCTATTCATAATTAGGAATTCTGGAATGGATTTTTTTATATTTGCCTTCCTTTAAAAACAGAATCTTGTGGCACTGATCAAATCGATATCCGGCATACGCGGAACCATAGGCGGTAAGCCCGGCGAGGGACTTTCTCCATTAGATGTGGTAAAATTTACAGCGGCTTACGGCACCTGGCTGAGCCGTGAAACAGAAAACCGTAAGGTGGTAATAGGCCGTGATGGTCGTATTTCCGGCGAAATGGTAAAAAACCTGGTGGTATCTACGCTGAACGGGTTGGGCTTTGATGTAGTAGACCTTGGTCTTTCTACCACCCCCACTGTTGAACTGGCGGTTACCATGGAAAACGCTGCGGGCGGTATTATTCTTACTGCCAGCCACAATCCGAAGGAATGGAATGCGCTGAAATTACTGAACAGTAAAGGCGAATTTATTTCCGGAGATGATGGCACACAGCTGCTGGACATTGCAGAACGCGAAGATTTCAATTTCGTGGATGTAAATAAGCTCGGCTCCTATACTGTAGATGATTCTTACCTGCAGAAGCATGTAGACCTGGTGGTGAATTATCCACTGGTAGATGTGCCAGCCATTAAAGCGCGTAACTTCCGCGTGGTGGTAGATGCGGTGAATTCAACCGGTGCTTTATTTGTTCCTCCTTTGTTAAAAGCATTGGGTGTGGAAGAAGTAGAAGTATTGTTTGGGGAAGTGAATGGTAAATTCAGTCACAATCCTGAGCCACTGGCAGAAAACCTGACGGCGCTGTCCAATGAGGTAAATAAAAACAATGCGGACCTGGGCATCGCGGTAGATCCGGACGTGGATCGGCTTTGCTTTGTTTGCGAAGATGGCAGCATGTTCGGGGAGGAATACACGCTGGTAGCGGTAGCGGATTATGTATTGAGCAAAAGAAAAGGAAATACCGTTTCCAATATGTCTTCCACACAGGCCCTGAAAGACATCACGCTGAAGCATGGTGGCCAGTATACGCCGTCTGCCGTAGGTGAAGTGAATGTGGTAAAAAAGATGAAAGATACAAACGCGGTGATCGGCGGAGAGGGCAATGGTGGTATCATTGTTCCAGACCTGCATTATGGCCGTGATGCGCTGATTGGTATTGGTCTTTTCCTGAGCCATCTGGCACATAGCAAAAAGAGCATCAAAGCGCTGCGCAACAGCTATCCTGACTATTTCATCTCTAAAAATAAAATAGAGCTGGATAAAGGGGTAG
>NZ_DATCVJ010000547.1:0-4735 GCF_036566945.1 Chitinophaga sp.
CGAATTGAAAATATTGAAAGAAAAATCTTTGAAAAAATAATTAAAGGATAGGTGCAAGTGGATACATCAAAGATAAACCGCACTACGAAGCACCTGCCTTCAGGAAGCTCAAAACGGGCACAGTTGCAGGAGGCATAAAACCCTCCAGGTTCATTACCGGCTGCAAAATGCGTATAAATGAAAAGGGCAGAAAACTTTCCAGGTCATTTTCCAGCCGCAAAATGCCTATCCCTAAAGGCTTCCGAAGTTTCCTGCTGCGCATAAAAAAAGGCGGCATCACTTGTGACGCCGCCTTCAAAAATCTTTTCGCCACCCATCACTTAGGTGCGCGGCGATATAAATACAGGGCTAGCCCGCCAAATAAAATATTCGGGATCCACACGGCCAGCAAAGGATTCAGGTCTGCCTTCACAGAAAATACCGTAGCAAATTGCAGGAAAATAATGTAGCTGGCGCTGATGACAATCCCTACTGCCAGGTGCAAACCGCTTCCACCTCTTACTTTTTTGGCAGCAATGATTCCTCCAATCAGGGTGAGGATTACCACGGCAAAGGCAGCAGCCGTTCTGCGATAATACTCTACCCAATAGGTATTCAGCCCTTCAGACCCGCGGATACTTTCTCTTTGAATAAATCTTCTCAGCTCCGGGGTGGTCATTGCTTCCTGCAGATTCTTTTCATCTACCAGGTCTTTCGGCTGCAAGGCCAGTTTTAACAAAGTATCCTGTTTACTGCTCCAGTGCTCTTTCAACCCGTCCATGCTGCGCATCGATACATAATCCAGGCGCCATTTTTTGGTGGTAGAATCCCAGGTAATCCGGTCCGCCTTCATTTTGAAGGACATGTTTTGCTTATCTACAATATTGAGTGTAAAGTTGCTGCCACTCTTGTAATTGGGATCGTAGGTCCCAAAGGTCACATAAGTAAAGCTATCTATACGGGTAGTACGATCGTATTGCGATTTCTCGTCGTCGTGATTATGGAGGTATTTGTTTTCAAAGCTGGTCCGGATACGGTTTGCATTGGGTACCACCCAATAGTTGGCCAGCCACAAAATACCGCCAAACAGGAAAGCGCCCATCCAGTAAGGACGGAGAAAACGGCGGAAACTCACACCTGCGGCCAGGATGGCGATGATCTCAGAACGATACGCCATCTTGGAGGTAAAAAATATAACAGATAAGAATATGAAAAGTGGGAACAGTAACGCCAGGATATGCGGAATAAAACCGAAGTAATAATCTACTATAATTTCATGCAGCGATAGATGATGTTTCATAAAGTCATCTACCTTTTCTGTCGTGTCTATCACTACAGAAATCAATAGGAATATCATCAGGGAATAAATGAAAGTACCTATAAGCTTGCGTAAAATGTACCAGTCAATCTTAGTCATGACCCCAAAGATATTAGTTTATTTTATAGTCCGAACTTTTACAGGCGTGTTTTCAGCTGATTCACCATACTGGTTTTCCAGGTGGCAAAAGTACCGGCCAATATTTGCTTACGGGCTTCCTGTACCAATTCCAGGTAAAATGCCAGGTTGTGGATACTGGCCAATGTCATGCCTAAAATTTCTCCGGCCACAAACAAATGACGCAGATAAGCCCTGGAATAAGTGCTGGTAGCAAAGCAGGGACTATTCGCATCTATAGGGCTAAAGTCGGTAGCCCATTTTTTATTACGGATGTTAATAACGCCATTCCAGGTAAATAACATACCATTACGCCCGTTACGGGTAGGCATTACGCAATCGAACATATCTACTCCCAGGGCTATATTTTCAAGGATATTCCAGGGGGTACCCACGCCCATGAGGTAGCGGGGCTTGTCCACAGGCAGCACTTCACATACCAGTCCGCACATTTCGTACATTTCATTTTCCGGTTCTCCTACGCTAAGGCCACCTATGGCATTACCGGCGCAGTTGCGGGAGGCGATGAATTCGGCAGAAGCCTTACGGAGGTCCTTATAGGTACTACCCTGAACGATCGGAAACAACGTTTGTTCATGACCGTAGGCAGGCTGCGTGTCGCTGAGGCGTTGAATACAACGGTCGAGCCAGCGATGGGTAAGGTCCATCGACTTGCGCGCGTAACGATAATCAGACGGATAGGGAGGGCATTCATCAAATGCCATAATAATATCGGCCCCGATGGTGCGCTGAATATCCATCACATTTTCTGGTGTGAAAAGATGGCGGGAGCCATCAATATGTGACTGGAAAACAACCCCTTCTTCCTTGATCTTGCGGTTGGCCGCCAGGGAAAATACCTGGTACCCGCCACTATCGGTCAGAATAGGACGATCCCACCCATTAAATTTATGTAAACCACCGGCCAGAGATAATACCTCCAGACCTGGCCTTAAATATAAATGATAAGTATTGCCGAGGATAATCTGCGCCTGCACGGCTTCTTTCAATTGCTCCTGCGTAACAGCTTTTACACTGCCAACAGTACCAACCGGCATAAAAATGGGCGTTTCGATTTCCCCGTGGGCAGTGGTGATTTTCCCCGCCCGGGCATTGCTGCCACTATCTGTAGTTATCAGTTCAAAATTCACTCAACTCTATTTGAGGCGCGAAGATAAGCAGAAAGCGGAAAGCATAAAGCAAAAAGCTATCGAAGCGAATGACCTTAACAGGATAATTTACGGGCAAAATGTTATCGATACGCTCAGTTCATTCGCTCCGATAGCTTTTTGCTTTCTCCTTTATGCTTTCTGCTTTCCGCTTTCTGCTTTTCACAAACAATTCTTTTACAGATAATAAAAATATTATATTTTTGCCAGCATTATGCTGGAACATCTAGGTGAAATTGCCTTATACTTTTTTGCTACCGTTGCGGGAATACAGATCATTTATTTTCTTTTTATCTTCTCCCGGGTAGCTTTTTATAGACGTAAATTTGACCTGGACCACACACCGGACGGGCCTTTTTCAGTCATTATCTGCGCAAAAGATGAAGAACTAAATCTGCAGAAAAATCTTCCGGGGGTACTGCAACAACGGTATCATCATCACATGAAACCTGAATATGAGGTGATCGTGGTCAATGATAACTCCGAAGACGACACAAAATATTACCTGCGCTCTATTGAGCCGGGTTATCCACATTATCGGCATATTGAAATTAAACAGCCTGCCAAGTTCATTCCCGGCAAAAAATACCCCTTATCTATTGGCCTGAAAGGCGCCCAGTATGAAACGGTATTGCTCACGGATGCAGACTGTAAGCCCGGCAGTACTTACTGGCTTTCTTTTATGAGCCAGGGATTTACCGGGGAAAAGGAAATTGTACTGGGATACGGTGCTTACTATAAAAAGCCCGGCTTCCTGAATAAGATCATCCGCTATGAAACCTTTTTCAGCGCCCTGCAACACCTGTCTTTTGCGATGAGCGGCATGGCCTATATGGGTGTAGGCCGCAACCTGGCGTATAAAAGAGAACTATTTTTTAAACATAAAGGCTTTACCAGTCACCAACATATTGCCAGTGGCGATGATGACCTGTTTGTAAACACGGCCGCCAACAGGAAGAATGTAGGCGTGGTCATTGATAAACAGGCATTTACCTATTCGGAGCCTAAATTGAGCTGGAAAAGCTGGTTCAGACAGAAAACCCGGCATATGTCTACCGGCAAACATTACCGCTTCGGCCACAAGTTTGTACTGGGGTTGTTTTCACTGACACATTTCCTTTTCTATCCAGCCTTTATCCTTGGCCTGTTTTTCCCACCACCCATACTTTGGTATGTGCTGGGCATCTTTGGGCTGAAAGTACTGGTACAATCTGTGATCACCTTTGCTGCCATGCGCAGACTGGACGAAAGTGACCTCTTTAAGTTCAGCTGGCTGATGGATATTTTCATGGTGCTGTACTATATTATATTTACGCCGGCATTGTTATTCAAGGCGAAGGCCAATAAATGGTAAGCGCAGCGGAGGTTGTCTTACTCAGGATTATACTGATTTTGATGATTTCCCCGATTTTATCTTTTTAAAATCAAAAAAACAAAATCGGGGAAATCATCAAAATCAGTATAATCCTGAAAAAAGACAAAAAATCGCGTTAATCATCAAAAAACAAGCTAATCCTACCTACTTTTGCGCTATGGAAATTATTTTAAAGTATTTCAGCGACTTTACACCGGAGCAGTTGTCGCAGTTTGAGGCCTTAAAGGGATTGTATCAGGAGTGGAACGAAAAGATCAATGTGATATCCCGTAAAGATATTGAAGCCTTATATGAAAAGCATGTATTACATTCTCTTAGTATAGCCGCTATTGCGGATTTTCAGCCAGGCACACAAATCCTGGATCTTGGTACCGGTGGTGGATTTCCAGGTATTCCGCTGGCCATCTTCTTTCCGGAAGTACAGTTTCACCTGGTAGATTCCATTGGTAAAAAGATCAAAGTAGTGCAGGGAGTAGCGGAAGCCCTGCAACTAAAAAATGTGACGGCAGCACATAGCCGTGTGGAAGATATTAAGAATCGTAAGTTTGATATTGTTGTGTCCCGTGCAGTAGCCCCATTGGGAGACCTTTGGCGCTGGAGCAAGCCGGTACTGAAAAAGTCGGTGGTGCCTGGCAAACAGTTCGAAAAAGGACTCATCTGCCTGAAAGGCGGGGACCTGGCACAGGAAATATCCGATAGTGGCTTAAAACCAAGACTGTTGAAAGTGTACGATATATTCCCGGAAGAAAGTTTCCAGGAGAAGTTTGTGGTATTGGC
>NZ_DATCVJ010000548.1:0-1597 GCF_036566945.1 Chitinophaga sp.
CTGAAATACAGGTTGGAGGCAATACAGTACTTAATTTTTGTGCCAATAATTACCTGGGATTATCCTCCCACCCTGCTGTGGTAAAGGCTGCCAAAGATGCTATTGATACGCATGGCTATGGAATGAGCAGTGTTCGTTTTATTTGCGGCACACAGGATATTCACCGGGAACTGGAGCAGAAAATTGCCAAATTCCTGGGTACAGAAGATACTATTTTATATGTAGCGGCATTTGATGCCAATGGTGGCGTATTTGAGCCATTATTTAATGAGCAGGATGCTATTATATCTGATGCGTTGAATCATGCTTCCATCATTGATGGGGTACGTTTGTGTAAAGCTCAGCGTTTCCGCTATGAGCATAACAATATGGCCGACCTGGAAGCTAAGCTGCAGGAAGCTAAAGACTGCCGCAACCGCATCATCGTTACAGATGGTTCTTTCAGCATGGATGGCACTATTGCCCAGCTGGATAAAATCTGTGACCTGGCGGATAAATACAATGCCATTGTGATGTCTGATGAGAGCCATTCTTCCGGCTTCCTGGGTAAAACCGGCCGTGGTACCCATGAATACCGTGGCGTAATGGGCCGTGTGGATATCATCACCGGTACCCTGGGTAAAGCCCTGGGTGGTGCTTCCGGTGGTTTCACCAGTGGTCCTAAAGAGGTAATTGACATATTGCGCCAGCGCAGCCGTCCTTACCTGTTCTCCAACTCTGTAGCCCCCAGCATTGTAGGTGCTTCTATTGCCGTACTGGACATGCTGAGCGAAACCACAGAGCTGCGCGATAAACTGGAATACAACACCAAATACTTCCGTACCAAAATGACGGAAGCAGGTTTCGATATTAAACCCGGAGATCACCCTATTGTGCCTGTAATGCTCTATGATGCAGTACTGAGTGCACAGTTTGCTGACAAGCTGCTGCAGGAAGGTATCTACGTGATTGGATTCTTCTTCCCGGTGGTTCCAAAAGGCCAGGCCCGTATCCGTGTACAGCTGAGTGCCGGTCATGAGCAGGCACATCTCGACAAGGCCATTGCTGCCTTCACGAAGGTGGGCAAGGAATTGGGCGTGATTAAATAGAGCGTAACGCCTTTGAAGCGGTTTTTTGTCTTACTCAGGATTATACTGATTTTGATGATTCTCCAGATTTTTTTCAAATGATTAAAAGATTAGGGGTGATGATAGCGAATGTTCGCTGTGATCACCCTTAATCTTTTTTAATCTAAAGACATATCCTGAGAATCATCAAAATCAGTATAATCCTGAGTAAGACAAAAAATCGCTTTAAAGGCTTTTTGCTTTATGCTTTTGGCTACTTTTGCCCCTTATAATTTAATCTTTATGCTGATGAAACGATTTGGCTGGATGTTATTAGCGATAGGTTTGTCCCTTGCTGCCTGCGCGCCGAATAATGTAAAAGAAGAGAAAAGCTGGGAAAAATATTTTGCCCAATACAAAGTGGAAGGCACTTTTATGTTATTCAATAACAGCCAGGGGGAGTTTAAAGTATATAACCTGGAAAGGGCTAAAAAACGCTTTCAGCCAGCATCTACCTTTAAAATATTCAATGCACTTGTAGGACTGCATAC
>NZ_DATCVJ010000549.1:0-4270 GCF_036566945.1 Chitinophaga sp.
AATCAGTATAATCCTGGACAAAGACAAAGGCCGAAGGCCTTCCCCTCCGCTCTACAATTCCAGGAGAAACTTCATCGTATCAATCCCATCTGCATAGTCGCTGAGGGAAGGTTGCTGGGCGTAGCCAAAAGGAGTAAACGACTGACCTACCAGGCATTGCACGGCTTCCTCACCGGAAAGTTCCTGTTGCAGCTGGGCCATATCTATATAATTACTGTAGTGTAATACGCTGATAGGGGAAAAAAGTGAGGTGTTTTCCTGTAGCAGGATGCTGCCGTTAGTCATGTAAGGGTTGGCGTTTAGCAGCAACAAAGCCAGGTTATAGTCGTAGTTATTTTTGTACTTATGATGATCGGCGAGATAATTGTATTTCTCCAATGCTTTGAGGAGCGGCACAAAATCATAGTTCACGGGTACATACACTTTGGTTACATTTCTGCAGCCCAAGCCGAAATACAGCATAATATCATCTGCCAGTGCGGACAGCTCGGCGGGCGTTTCCTTCCCGGTGAGTATGGCTGCCGACGTACGGTTTTTGCGGATGATATGTGGGTATTTGGCAAAATAGTAATGAAAATACCGGGCAGAATTATTGCTGCCGGTGGCAATATAAGCATCGCACCCCTTCAGCATATCCTGTATTTCGGTTTGGCCGGCCTGTTCCGGATACCATTCACCGATCTTTTCCAGGATATGTTTCATCAGGATCTCATCTTTACCGGAAAGTTTCATTTTTACCCGGTGACCGCTCACAAAGCCGCAAAGCCAGTCGTGAAAGCCTACCAGCGGGATATTACCGGCAGACACGATGCCTACTGTTTTGGGTGTTCGTGTTTCCCCAACCCTGGAATAGCCGGCCAACCACTGCTGAAGAGGGGCAGGAGAAAGAAAATATTGGGAGATATTATCCAATGCATTGTCTATAAAGGAAGGGATAAACCATCCATTTGCAATATAAGCACGCTCTTTTACTGCTTCCAATTCCGGACTTTTATCCGCCAGATACTGCCCCAGGCGCACTAATGCGACTTCTTTTTCTGCTATGTTCATGAAACTGTATAAATAATTGACTTAATTAAACCGGGAAAATTTTATTTTTGTCACACAAAATTAATGGCTTACTACTTAACCAAAAAGTTTACACTATGGCAATTAAGATAACAGACGAATGTATAAACTGTGGCGCCTGCGAACCAGAATGCCCCAACAATGCAATATATGAAGGCGGTGTAGAGTGGGCCATGGCCGATGGCACCACTTTAAAAGGCCCCTATACGTTGATGGACGGTAGTGTAATGGACGCTGACCAGCGTAATGCGCCTATCAGCGTTGATGCCTACTATATTGTGCCCAACAAATGTACAGAATGCCAGGGATTTCATGAAGAACCACAATGTGCGGCTGTTTGCCCGGTAGATTGCTGCGTTCCGGACGAAATGTACCAGGAAACAGTAGATGAGCTGATGGGCAAGAAGGCGAAACTGCACGTTTAAAATATTTTGAAGGAAGCTTAAAAAACCGTTCCCGCTTTGGCGGAGACGGTTTTTTTTATGTAATTTGAACGGCAACAATGGTAAGGGCGGCGGCTCTTGCCAATTAACAAATAACCTTTAACTTTACCCGCTTATTGTAAAAGATCTTATGAAGAAGAATATAGCTTTGGTCGCCGGTGGATATTCCGGAGAGTATGTGATATCTGTGCAGAGTGCCGTAACTATTGAAAATAATCTGGATAGCAGTAAATATAATGTTTACAAGATTATCATTACCAGGGAGAACTGGAGCCATACGAGTGCAGATGGACAGGTGACGGAAGTGGATAAAAATGATTTTTCTCTAACCATCAGCGGAACTAAAATCAGGTTTGACGCCGTATTCATTGGTATTCATGGTACACCAGGGGAAGATGGCCGTTTACAGGGATATTTTGAAATGCTCGGTATACCTTTCACCAGCTGTGGCATGGTGACGTCTGCCCTGACATTCAATAAAAGCTATTGCAATAAGGTGGTAGATGCTCTGGAGGTAGTGAATGTATCCAAATCGGTGCATATTTTCCGCCAACAGCCCTACCATACCGCAGAAATACTGCAACAACTGCGTTTACCCGTATTCGTGAAACCGGCAGAAGGTGGCAGCAGCATCGGGATGTCGAAGGTGAAGACCGCAGAAGAGTTGCAACCAGCTATAGACAAGGCATTTAATGAAGATTCCCAGATCCTGATAGAAGAATTTATCAAAGGCAGAGAACTAACCATGGGACTGTATTATTCCAATGGCGCTATTACCACCTTACCGATTACAGAAGTGGTGAGCAGCAAGGAGTTCTTCGATTATGAAGCGAAGTACACACCCGGTGTATCGAATGAAATTACCCCGGCTCCGGTAAACGATGATATTGCGCGGCAAGTGCGGGAAACCGCTACTGTATTGTATAATAAGTTGAATTGTAAAGGAATAGTGCGGGTAGATTTTATATATGAAGAAGAGAGTGGAAAATTATATTTTCTGGAGATAAATACAATGCCCGGACAATCTGAAAACAGCCTGGTACCACAGCAGGTAAGGGCGGCAGGTAAAACCCTGCAGGAATTTTATGGCCTGCTTTTGGAAGAGAGCATGAAATAAGGATTATCACACTTAACTATAATTATCGTGTTCGACTTTATTACCAAACGTTCATTTGGAGTTAATCTGTTAGCTGTTATCGCGATGTTTTTTGCCCTGGCGCTGATTTTCTTTTCGCTGCTGGGCTTCATCACTAAACACGGGCAACAGTTGACCGTACCAGATGTACACGGAAAAAATGTAAAGGAAGCTATTGACCTGCTGGAAAAAGCCGGTTTTGAAGCAGACGTAAGGGATTCTATTTACATTGATTCCATCAAGCCACTGGCAGTTTATGCACAAACACCTGATAAAGGTGCACAGGTAAAGGTGGGCAGAACGATTTACCTGACCGTTAATAAAATGGTGGCGCCAATGGTGAAAATGCCGGATCTGGAAGGGCTGACCTTCCGTAGCGCTGAAATGATGCTGAAAAGCATGCGTCTCAATGTAGGGGATACCATTTACAGACCTGATATTGCCACCAACTCCGTATTACAACAATTATTAAATGGTAAAAAAGTAAAGGCGGGTGCTTTGGTAGCAGAAGGCAGTAACATTACCCTGATACTGGGTAGTGGTACAGGTAACGTGGAAAACCCGGTGCCTAGTTTCATTGGACTCACCTATGCCGAAGCCCGTGAAATACTGAGCGCCAGCAGCCTGAATCCTGGTACGGTGATCATTGACCCCAATGTAACAGATACTGCCAATGCTTATATTATTAAGCAGGTACCCACCCGCAGAAATGAGATCGGCGACTTTAATATGGTGAGAGCAGGGGAAAGTGTAGACTTCTGGTTATCCGCCACCAAGCCGGTAACAGACAGTGTAGCTGCCGCCAAACCGGTTGAACAGGAATAACCGAAAATGATGTAATTTGATTTTAAATACTTTATAACATGCAAAACATTACGGCAGAAGAGCTGAAACAGCGTATAGACAATGGCGAAGAGCTTTATATATTAGATGTGAGAGAGCCGCATGAACGTGCGGAATTCAACATTGGTGGTACACATATTCCGTTAGGTCAGGTACAGCAGATGCAGGTAGATGAAATTGAAGAGTGGAAAGACAAAGAAATGATCGTTTATTGTCGCAGTGGCAACCGTAGCGGTCAGGCTTGTATGTTGCTGGAAACAATGGGTTTCACCAATGTCAAAAACCTGGCAGGTGGTATGCTGAAATGGACAGAACTGTATAAATAAGCGTAAAGCTTAAGGCGAAAAGCAAAAAGCTATTGAAGCGAATGGCTTTTGCTGATGGCTTAGGGTGGAGCCACAAAGCTATTGAAACAGATGGGCTCCGCTCAGGATATAAAGCTATTGAAGCGAATGATTTTAGTAGACTATTAGTCGCTTAAATCATTCGCTTCAATAGCTTTTTGCTTTCCGCTTTAAGCCTTCTGCTCTACAATAGCGGTGACTTCTATTTCCACGAGGTAGCGGGGATCTATCAGTTTACTTACTTCCACCATAGTGGTAGCGGGCTTAATACTTTTGAAGAACTCTCCGTGTGCCCGGCCGTATTCTTCCCATCTGGATATATCTGTTACGAACATACGGGTGCGTACCACATCATGCAGGGTGGCGCCGGCATTGATGAGTGCGGATTCAATTTTTGCCAGTGCAAACCTGGTTTGTTCGTATGCGTCACCTTCTGC
>NZ_DATCVJ010000550.1:0-3818 GCF_036566945.1 Chitinophaga sp.
CTCACCGGCACTATCCGCAACACCGCCGGCAAGGATGCGGTACTCACACTCAATAACGCAGGCAATACCAGCGCCGTGCTGGTTAACACCACCAATCCGGGTGTGACTATTTCCACCACCGCTACTTCACCAGTGATACAGCCGTTCACCGCCACTATCACTTTCAGCGAAGCAGTGACCGGATTTGTAGTCGGTGATATCACCACTACCAACGCCACACTAAGTGCCTTCCAGACAACAGATAATATTACCTACACCGTTCTCGTAACACCGACTACTGACGGTGCAGTCACCCTCCAGGTACCTGCCAGTGTAGCCGTGAACGTGGGTAACAACAGCAATACCGTTTCCAATACATTAAGTCTTGTTTTTGCAGGCACCGCGCCGGTGATCACCGGAGTAGACGTACCGGCAAACGGCATCTACAAACTCGGTCAGGTACTTTCATTTACGGTACACTTTAGTAAACCAGTGAATGTAACCGGTGCCGCATCACTCGATATAGTGATTGGCAGCACCACCAGGCAAGCTACTTATACCAGTGGCAGCGGCGCCGATGCGTTGGTATTCAGCTATACCGTACAGCAAGGTGATATGGACCTGAATGGCATTACATTGGGGACTACTCTCACCGGCACTATCCAGGATGCCGCCGGTGTGGATGCGGTACTCCTGCTTAGAAATGTAAGAAGCACCACCGGTGTGCTGGTAAATACCAGGATTCCTTCGGTAGTATTGTCTGGTAATATACCGGCACGCGTGAATACACCGGTAACCATACAGATTACTTTCAGCGAATTAGTGAACGGCTTTGCCACTACCGGCGTCGTGGCTTCCAATGCAACGATCAGCCAGCTGCAAACAACGGATCATATCAGTTATACCGCCCTGTTAACGCCGCTTACCAATGGTGTGATCACGGTGAACATACCGGCGCGGGCAGCTACCAATAACGGCGGCAACGACAATACGGCCTCTAATACACTGAGCTTTATTTATGATGATACCCCTCCGGTTATCACGGCACAAAACTTCAATATCAACTTTAACAGTACCGTAGGCACACCGGTAGGCACCCTCACCGCCACGGATGCTGCGGGTACTATACAGGATTGGAAGATAACCGCAGACGGCAGCGGTGGCGCCTTCGCCATTGATGCTACCGGCGCCATTACCGTAAAAGATGCAGCGATACTCAGCAGCAAGGCAGGCACCTCTGTAAGTGTAACCGTTACCGTGAGTGACGGACTCAATACAAGTGTCCCCACCACGATACTGATCAATGTATCGCAAGCCTTCGTGAACCAGCAGCCTACGCTCGATGCGATTGCAAATGCGGCTGGTTGCGCCGGCACCGACCAACATACCATACAGCTCACGGGCATGTCTGCCGTAGAAGCAGGTCAGACCTACCACCTCACCGTGGCGGCAGACCAGCCTTATTTTGATGTGCTGACAGTAACTGACGCCGGTGTGCTCCGCTACCAATTGAAGAGCAGTGTAGCCAGTGGCATCGCTAACGTAACCGTTACCATCAAAGATGACGGCGGTACTGCTAACGGCGGTGTGGATACAAGGCAACGGACTTTCAGCGTTACCATCAACCCGCTGCCAACGGTTACCATCATCAGTAATAAAGGCAACACCGTTTCCAAAGGGGATATCATACAACTCACGGCCACCGGCGGTAGCAGCTACCACTGGACCACTGTGGATGGTATTATCAGCGGACAACAATCTGCGGTACTGCAGGCAAGAATTATGGTCAACACGGATTATGAGGTAACCGCCACCAACACTGCCGGATGCCACAACACTGCCCATATCAATATTGCGGTAGTAGAAGATTTCAAAGTAGAATCTACCAATATCCTGACACCCAACGGCGACGGTAAAAACGACAAATGGGTGATCCGGAACCTCGACAGCTACCCTAATAATGAAGTGAAGATCTTTGATCGTTCAGGCCGCGTGGTATACCAGCGTAAGAACTATAGCAATGACTGGGACGGCACTGTTAATGGCAGTCCGCTCTCAGAAGGTACCTACTACTATATTCTTACGATCGAAGGCAGTACGAAAACGGCGAAGGGATATATTACCATCATCCGGGCTCAGTAATGACCCAACTAAATTGTGATATTATGCGTTTTTCATCCGATATATCATCTTATACGAAACACATGCGCACCTTATTCCTTTGCGTTGTACTGCTCACTGCGGGTGGCTACCTGCAGAGCAGGGCACAGTCACTGAGTAGTGTACCAGCCCTGCTGGAACCCTCTTCTACCCAGTACTTCCAGAATCAATACCTGGCTAACCCGGCTATGGCCGGCGTGGATTCCGGGCTGCATCTTAACGCCGCCTACCGGCGGCAGCTGAATGGCATTGATGGGGCGCCTGTATCCAAATTCTTCACGGCAGACGGCTATATCGGCAACCGCGTAGGCGGTGGCATTCATGTATTTAATGATGAAGCAGGGCTAATGACCCGCACCCGGATAGCACTCTCCTATGCCTATCACCTTCCGGTGGGCGATCGGGGACAAACGCTCCACCTCGGACTTTCACTGGCCATGAACTTCCAGCGCATAGACTATAAAGCAGTAAACGGCGATGATTCGGATCCGTCTATCGGCGCCTTTAACCGCCGCGATAACTACTTTGAAGGCGAGTTTGGCGCTGCGTATACCAATGAACACTGGACCCTGCAAGGATCGCTGCCCAATATCCGGAGTCTCGTTACCGGCGATGATAAAGCAGTAGATGGCGGTACCATTTATTTTACCGCTGTATCCTACAAATTTGAACCGGCAGGCGCCGTGAGCAGTATCATCCCTAAAGTATGCTACAGAGGCGTAAGAGGATACGATAACATATTTGACCTGGGTGTAAACGTAGGCTTCCTCCATAATGTAGCCAGCGTACTCGCCCTCTACCATACCTCCGGTAGTTTTACCGGGGGTATAGGGGTCAACATCCTGCAAACCGTGATGTTGCAAGCCATGTATACTACCCAAACCAATGGTATAAAAACTTATATCGATGGCGGATATGAAATAGGTCTTACGATTAACCTTTTCAGGCAATAATACCCGTCATACCTGCTTATTTTGTCGCAATTGACCCTCAGAAATGCGTGCTACCCCCTCCTGCCTTTCCGGTATTGGAAATACCTTTGCTGTATCATTTCTTCATCATTCAATCCAATACAATGGCACACGTAACAATTTCTGCCGGCGGTACATTGAAGAAACAATTTACAGCCACCCTACTGAAAAGCCCCAATAAAGGAGGCTGGACTTATGTTATCTGGCCGGAATCCGTGGCATTCTTCGGCACCAGGGGACTGGTAAAAGTAAGAGGTACCGTAGACAAACACCCTTTTGAGAGTTCTTTTATGGCCCTGGGCGACGGCACCCACAAATTGCCCATCAAAGCCGACCTGCGAAAACTAATCGGAAAAGAAGCTGGTGACACCGTTACCATTCGCCTCGAAGAGCGGATCTGGTGACGCTTCTGCCGCAAGCTTAACGATAATAACGGAAGCGGACATTTTGCGCCAAATTGTTTTAAATTGCTGTCATGACCCATTCCCCGAAAGCAATATATTTTAAACTATTCATCACTGGCATACTTTGTCTGTGGAGTATTACCGTATCCGGTCAAAGCAAGATCAATACTTACCAGTCGTCGTTTCAAACCGATGCCTATCTGCAACACTGGGCAGGCACTCTTCCTCATTTCAACCTGTCGGCATTTAAATACACCCGCACGGGTGATTTCGAAAATATCATGTTAGAGGATCGCTGGAAAGG
>NZ_DATCVJ010000551.1:0-11016 GCF_036566945.1 Chitinophaga sp.
AACGCTTCGGCTTTGCAGCAGACCTTCGCAATACCCTGCAGGAAAACCTGCTGGCCATATTTGTGTACGGCTCTTCTGTGACCAGTGAAAGCTTCGCAGACTACGACGTGATCTTATATGTAAAAGATGCCGACGTGGCCCTGCATACATTAAGCGGACAAAACCCCGCTTATAAAGGAGTCGATATTAATATCAGCGTGTACGATGAAACTGATTTCTACGGCTTCCAGTCACTTTCCGGCGACAATCTCCATCAGCATGTACTGTGTCTTTACGGGGAAGCGGTGATTCCGGTAAAACCACCCTATGACCTGCTGTACCGCAACTTCAGTTTTGGATATGTACGCATGCGGCAACTGCTGGGCATGGCGGGATTTTTAGCTAAAGAAGGTACCCACTTCGGCCTGGAAGGCAAAGCAAATCTTTATCAGTACTTTATTAAAATCCCCATGCATATTGTGAAAGGCATGCGGGCTGCCATGCAGGAACCCAATAATAAAGAGCTGATCAATCAGTGGACAAAGACCAACCTTAACTATGCAATAGAAGAACAGGTAGCCCTCTGTGAAAGCGGGTGTCCCTGGGAAGCTATTTCTAACGCATACGCCGCTACGCTGAAATTACTCTACGTATTAAATGATACTTACAAAGCCTTTGCATATGAAGAATGGGAAGTACCGGAATTTTTACGATAAAAAGATAAAGCATGTCAAACATGATGACCATCGGTATAATTAATCACTGCCACGCCCTGCCGGGCAACAAAGTCCCCCAGGCGTTACAACAGCTGCAGGACCTGGGTTTCCGGATGACCCTCCCCGAGTCAGCACCGGCAGAGCCATATGATATTTGTCTTACACTGAAAGACAGTCCCGGCCTCAACTCCGATACTCATACGATAGTGATCAACGCAGCAGCAACCATAGAAAATATCATAGAATGCATCCTCCAAAAGCTGCCCTTTGATTTTGATGCGCTGCCGTTGTTAGTGGAGGGAGAAAGTAAAATCATCAAATACTGGACCCCTAAAGTGGTAATCGAAAAGTTTAAGCCTACTGTATATTCGTATACTCATAATCGTTATGGACTGGTAGATGGTACGGATGCGATCCGTATAAAATTCACCACAGCCGTATACCGCAAAATGACGGCATACAGCAAAGGCCGCGCATATGCCCCTGCCAGCGCCTTTCTGGCGGAAATAGAAAATGAGCAGGGCTTATTTATTGTGCAGCAACTGGTAGATACCTGTAACGTAGAAACAAGGATTAAAAGATATCATATCGGTTCCCCGGTGCACCGCTACCTGTATACGGCAAAGTATCCTTCTACCCGCCAGGATCAGGCGCCTATTACACCCTGGACCCGCTTTGATACGCCGGTAGTATGTTTCGACTGGCGCCATCCGCTCACAGATGAAAATAACAAGCGGCTGGCAGACGAACCTATTTCAGATGACTACGCCGCCCTCTGGATCCTGGACCTGCCTTTTGCCAAAAAGATGGCGCTGGAAACTTTTTTGTGGCTGGAAGAAATGTTCTTTCAATCGGGCATTACCTTAATTGATATGTGCATTTTCATTGACCGGACCGGCAAACTTATTTATGGAGAAATCAGTCCCGATTGTATGCGTATCCGCTGGAACAGTATTCATCCGGAACAGGCAGAGTCTATGGATAAAGACCTGTGGCGGAAAGGAGCCGCACCGGAAAAGCTATATGAAAATTATGAAAAAGCTTATTCGTCCATGTTCAGTATACAGCCCGACTAAGCTGGTAATTATCTCACTAAAAAAAATAAAAAAATGGCTACTTCATTCAAAGAAAACCTCAGCAGCAGAACTATTTCACCTGCCGGCATTATTACCCTCCCTCCCACTGCCCGGCAGCTGCTCAAATTTGAAAAGGGACAAGGCAAGCGTGTAGGCTTTACCGTAGAAAACGATAAAGTGGTGATCTATCCAACGCCAACGGATAAACGACCTTCTAAAGATGTATCCGCACGCGGACTCATGAAGCTGAACCAGGCCGCAGGCGCCATTCTGAAAGGCGGACAAAAGGGCGCGGGCAAATACGAAGTGAAGCTAGATGAAAAAGAGGGTAGTGTGGCACTCTATCCGCATCGTTAATATAACGGCATGGCATATACGCTGTATGGCCTTCATTTACAGTAAACCATATGGATAAAAAACAACGCCCGCTTATACTGGCAATAGACGGACATGACGGCGCCGGTAAAACCACCATGGCCATTTTACTGGCACAGGCGCTCGGGGCTAAATACCTCCGCCCCTTTGGTGGAACAACAGGCGCCGCCCTGATTGAGCACGCCGAAAAAAAAGAATACCAGCAGGTGGCTGATCTGGGCAGAGCAGCCGTCAATGCGCTCTTACAGGAAAATGATCAGGACATACTGGTATTCGACCGGCACTGGATGACCATCTTTACACTGATTCCCGAAGCATACCGGCAGGACTGGCTACCCGTTCCTCCCACTACGCTTTGTTATGCCGGGATCAGCACTACCCTGCAACGACTGGCAATAAGAACCGAAGAAACATTCGATGTGGCCTACCACACCGGCTATATGGCACAATATTTAAGTTTAGGAAAAACATTCGGGGCCAATATTCTCAGAACAGATCAGCATAGCCAGGAAGCATGCCTCGCTCAATTGCTGACATGGGCCCATAATTTATAACGTATGCAACTGTACCTTCCTGATTCACCCGACACATATACCACACCCCTTAAGATAGCCATCGGAAAAGGGAGAGGTTTCCATGAATCTTTATCGTTGATAGAGATGCCACCGGCTTCGTCGTTTAACAGCTTCAGAAAAGGAGACATTCCTGTATACCATGACACCGCCGGCAATATAACGCTGGTGACTGTACGTAGCCGGGATATGTGCTGGCTATTGGAACAGGGACATATAGACGTGGCCATCGGAAGCTCCGTCTGGTTTCACGAATATGGTCTTCCCAACCTGAGCTGTCTGCAGCCCCTACCGCTGCAGCAATGCCGGCTGTCACTTATCGCTCCACGCCCTATCGCCTTATCGCGTATCAAAACGATTTGTACAAAATTCAGCGGCATCTCACAAAATTATATCGCTGCCCACGGCATGACAGCCAACATCATCCCGATGGAAGGCTCCCATGAAGCCGCCCTCTTCCTGCATATCGCAGACGCCATTATAGATGTGATTGAAACCGGCCGCACCATTGAACGAATGGGATTTTGTGAACTGGATAGTATCATTTCCCTCAGCCATGAAATATGGTGCCGCAAAAAAGATGAAGCCACCCAAAAGCGATTGTCCATGTATTTAAAACAACCGGTGTATTAAGCGGTGGCTGCCTCCGCATCCAGCGGCACTGTTCTTAACGTCCGTTTACGCAATACCCGCTGCCGGAGCCGCAGGAACGGCACTTCCACTATTTTGTGCATAATAAAAGCCCCCAGCAATGCGCATAGCATAGCCGCTGCAAACATCATATTTCCCTTCGGCGCTAATCCGGCTTTTTCTAAAAGCGGTTGCATCAGATGTATCACGCCTTTATGGGATAAATAAAGTACAAAAGACATTTTAGCAATGAAAGCGGTAACACGACTGTTGAACCGGTATAAAAAACTACCCCGGCTCACCGCTGCTATCACCGCTAATCCATACCCGATAGCAATGATCGGAAACCCGAAGATGGAAGCAGAAAAGGAGCTATGATCTTCACATAAAAACCAGGCGCCGGTTAACACCAACACCGCAATGCCGAAAATCGCATTTCCATGTCGTGTAATCCTTTCCGTTAGCGCCGGCCTGAAAGCAAATAAAGCGGCAACAGACACGCCTGCCAACAACCCATCCAGCCGGTCGTAGGTGGGATAATACATATGCTGGTACCAGGTGACCCAGAAATCATCTGTACCCAGCGCCGGTGCAATCAGGTAATGCCAGCAATATAACCTGATGCCAAAACCCAGGAGAAACAAGGCGACTAATAATATCCATCCCTTCCTGGTAGCATTCAGCGCGATCATCGCTGCCAGCACCAGCGGGAAAAACAAATAAAAATGTTCTTCCACACACAACGACCATACATGCGAAAAAGTGCCGTCCGTTTTTATATTCAAGCCCAGATTTTGGGTGAACGTCAGGAACTTCCAGAGCGGTGGTAAACGTTCCCGCTCATGAAATGCCGGGATTAAAAAATAAATAGCCAGCATCACCAGGTAGGGCGGAATAATCCGGAAAAAACGCTTGATAAAAAATTCTGGCAGTGAAATGGTCTTCCCCTTTGCCATGCGCTCAAACAAGGGAAAGGAGATCAGGAAGCCACTTAACACGAAAAATAGATCTACCCCCGACCAGCCGAAGCCGATTACTTTGTCGAGCCACTCCGGATGCGCAAACATGCGGTAGTGGTAAAACAATACCGAGGTAATGGCCAACGCCCTTAAATGGTCGAGCCCTGATAGTCTTTTTGGTTCCGTGGATGCTGCTAACTTAGTCATAAATGATGTGGCCCGGGTTCAATAAATCAATGCTTTTCACATGAAAGGAGGTGGGTCGTCTTAAAGATAATTATTAGCGTCAATATTTTCATATCCCGGAGATTTTTTTTACGAAGGCCCGGCAGCAACAGCAAATAGCCGGGGGGCCTTGCTTTTTGTCGTATCCGACACCCGGTAATGTCGCATTTACACCTTATTTGTCTGGCATCGAAACGGTAAATTTGTAGGGTCACTTAAATACTGCGCACCATGAAAAGTACCTCCATTAATACCGTAGATGAATATATTGCCGGTTTCCTGCCAGACATACAGCAGCTACTGGAACAGGTGCGTGCTACCGTTAAAAAATCGGCGCCGGCAGCCACGGAAACCATCAGCTATGGCATGCCTGCCTATAAGCAAAATGGCGTCCTGGTATATTTTGCGGCCTTTAAAAATCATATCGGTTTTTATCCCACGCCGTCGGGTACAGAGGAATTTAAAGCTGAACTGGCTAAATATAAATCAGGGAAAGGCTCGGTACAGTTTCCCATTGATCAGCCCATGCCATTAGCCCTGATTGCAAAATTGGTGAAGTTCCGGGTGAAACATGATGCAGCCAAATCGGCGGCGAAGAAGAAGAAATAAGAGATGAGACTACATTCCCGATATACTATACCAGGAATGCAGTATACAAATGCTTCTTAGCAGAGGAAATCCCTTTTATTGAATATTATTTTTGACGACCACCAAAAATCAGACTATAGGTCATCTTGAAATATGCATTAGCGTAACTCGATAAGGCAGGACCAGGACGTAAACCCAATTCCATGATGTATTTTGTGCCGAAGAATCTCCCCATGCCCATAGACTGATAGCCTATTCTGGCGCCTGTTCTGCTGAAAGGTGAGGTAACCTTCAGTAATTCATTCGTCCCATTGCTTTGATAAACAGGGTAGGAATAGAGCAAGTCTTCATACTTCATGGAAGGGGCATACATCACATCAATAAAAAGATCTGCCTGTGTTTTCAGCTCCCTTCTACCTCTATATTGTTTATCTTTCAATTGAATCTTCATATCGCGATAGGTGCTCCATGCCACACCTGCCGTAATAATTTCCGATTGTAACAACACGGTAGATTCGTCCAAACCGGTCCGCGGAAGTTCCTGATCGGTACCATCATCCATATGAAGTACATAGGGGGCCTGTGTCGTCACCAATGGCAAATTACCTTCTCCCTCTATCTTCCGGAGATCGTGTATGAATCCCAGTCTGCCACTGATAGCCTTTAACGTTGTTCCAGGTACACGACCAGACATTTCTCCCATTTCAGTATA
The DNA here is from genome assembly GCF_036566945.1 of Chitinophaga sp. Classification (GTDB taxonomy): domain Bacteria; phylum Bacteroidota; class Bacteroidia; order Chitinophagales; family Chitinophagaceae; genus Chitinophaga. The sequence continues at coordinate 5,833 of NZ_DATCVJ010000551.1, forward strand.
AGAAACATGCATGGGATATTTGGTGATTTTCTTCCAGGATGCTAAAGTGAACTTTGTCTGTAATTCCAACTGTTTGGATACCCGATCTCTCGCCGGTACACCATAGGACTCATAAGTTGGTTTATCGCTCTCGTGTAGGCCGTCCGCATGCTCCAGGTAAGTCGTCTGGAAATTAAGACTAACACCAACCGCACTTTTATAAGTATAAAATAAACCAATACCGCCTGCAATACTCATGCTGGGCCGGTATACATCCAGGATGACAGGTTGTATAGAAACGCCATAGAGATTTGAACATTCAGGCTCATTACGTACCACGTCATAAATGAGCGTGTCTGTATTCATCTTCTGCGGAGGGGTCTTTATTTTTCCATTAGCCAATGGGGAAGATGATAACGTACTATCTTTTTTAGGTGCTATATAACAGTGCTGATTATAAAGAGAAATGGAACTATGCAGGTGTTTATCCGCCCTCCTGTGGTGTACCATAGAGACAATACCACCCGCCACCATGGCGCCTACTCCCAGGCCAAAACTCGTAAAGAAAGTAGCTGTAGACTTACTCTCTGGCACCTTAGTCGAAAGCACCAGGCCCCCGAATGTGAACACCCCGGCAACGCCAAAGCCGCCCCAGAGATATCTTCGTGCCTGCTTATTCTCTTGACTGAACTGGTTAATTTGTTCCAGCGCCAAAGGACATTTATAGAGATATCTCCGGACGACATCGCCTCTTTTGTCTATCGCCACTGTATTGCCACCATTAAGGCGTATATAGGGTCTGGTGACAGTACTCGTAGAGAAACTATGCGTGGTGGGGTTATAAGAGGTGGAAGTATGCGACTTATAAATTAATTCCAATCCTGTTTGGCTCGTCGCTTTTTTGGTTTTCACCGGCCGGGCAATAATTTTACTCTTCAATGTAGAATCCGATTGGGCTTGGGCACAAATTGACAGGACTACAAAAATGAGCGCCGGTATGAATTTCATACTGGATTTCATATGGGTATAGGGTTTAGGGCAGCGAAAGTAGTTAAATAAATTTTACAATTATAGAATTTATTTAATATTTATTATAGGTAGGTGACAAGATAAAATCAGGTGATATAATAGGCCGTTTCATTTCATTTTTTGTAAGACATCTACCGCTGCTTTGTAAAGCTATCCATGAGTTGCATAGACAGTATCGCCTGTGCGGCGGAACAAGGATTCGGTCCTTTCCCTAAAAAATAGGCGGTCACCTTTTCAATCATGGGCTGTTGCACATGTGGCAGTGCATCAAAAGTAAATGTTTCGGTGAGCCCGTCTTTATGCAACGTTACCTTATTTCCGAACACAGGGAAACTGATTGTACCTGCAGATCCGGTTATTTCACACACATCTTTCTGATCCTCTTTAGCAACAGTAAAACACCAGGTACCGTTAAACACCACGCCGTTCTTAAATAAAATATGTCCGGCTACCAGATCATCTGCCGGCGATAAATTTGCCTGATTCACCGCTATCCCTGTGGCATACGCTGCTTCGCCAAAAAAATAAATCATTAAATCCAGCTGATGTGGCGCCAGGTCATGAAATAATCCGCCACCGGAAATCGCCGGGTCGAGCCGCCAGTTGGTGGCAGAACCCGCGATCAGCTTAGACGACGGCGGCTGCAGCATTTGTAAAGACGCAAAACGCACGGCGCCAATAGTGTTGTCGGCCAGTAGTTCTTTTACTTTCAGGAACATAGGCTGTGCCCTGCGATAATGTGCCACACTCACCTTAATATTATTTTGGAGGGCCGCTTCGTTCATGCGGATCGCAGCGGCGGCATTCAGTGTCATCGGCTTTTCCACGTATACCGGTTTGCCTGCGGCAATAGCCATCAGCGTATAGTCTTCATGTTGCAAGGGCGGCGTAGCAATGTAAATCGCATTTACTGCCGCATCGTTAATGAGGGCTGCCGCATCATCATACCATTTGGGCACGCCATGCCGTATGGCATAGTCCTGTGCTTTAGCGCCATCTCTGCGCATCACTGCTACCAGTGAAGAGTTGGGTACTTTATTAAAAGCGGGGCCGCTTTTCACTTCTGTTACGTCACCGCAACCAATGATCCCCCATTTGATAGTTTCCATGTGGGGCAAATTAATATTTATAGGGCATATTTTTATCCGGAAATAACCGGGGGCCAGTCCGGTACTTTGTTAAAAAGTCCAATGTTGTAAACGCAAACAGGCCAGCCTTTTTCGGGGACTGGCCTGTAAGGCTACCAATGAATAAGCTATACTTTATAAGGCAGCTGAAATGCCGGTCCGGCAGTGGTGCCATCATTTAATCCGGAAGGCGTTTGCATAAGCTTACGCGCCAGCAGATCCAGGGAATACATCGATCCGATCGCTTCCCTCAGAAAATGTGGTTCTCCGTTAAACGTCCGGTGCAAACCATTTAACAAGGCCTGGTAGGCGTGTGCAAACTGTGTAGACAGGATATGTGCAGTAGAGCCTTTCGGGTAGTTAACCGGTTGCGGATCGTCTGCCATTGGATATACGCCTGCTTCATCAAAAGGAATGCGAGTACCCGTATACGTATAGGTGTCGCCGTTACTTACCAGGTGATGGCCAGCCACTATTTCCGCATATTTATAATAGTGGGATAGTTCTCCTTGCCCGTCATAAGGGTTGGTCGCTTTAGTACCTTCTCCCTGATCCATAATTTCATCAATGGCATTCAGGGCATCTTCCAGCGAAGTGATCACGTAGAGTTTTCCCATGCCGCTCCAGTCAGACACCTGTTTTTCGGCATGACCAAAAGTTATTTTTCCTACCTCACTCAAATCAGTCAATGCTTTTTTAAGTTGGTTGTAAAACCAGGCAATGGTGTACAAACTTTCTTCTCCCATCAGCGCCGGGCGTAAAGACCGGAAGCGTTGCTGGATAATTTCTTCCGGTTCTTCGATCGACATAAAGCAGTCGCGGATTTGTTCTATAGAGCAACGTCTCAAACGAACGGTGAGGCCTGCACGCAGTCCGCCGGGTAATGAGCCGGGGTATTTAGGCACAAAACGAGAGTGGGAAATATTGGGACTTCCACCTATTGAAATCAGGATGTTTGATACCAGCGCCATGTGCAGCATTTCTTCAATCACCACACTGCGGATCAGGCCGGAGACTTCCACATTGCAATTGGGCTTAATACTATATAATGCGCAGAGATACGGCGGAATGGTGGAATGTTCCAGCTCAATAGCTGTTTGCAGCGCCCTGGATAGGTCTTCTACGGAGTCGAGGTTCATGTACACCGGATTGTCCAGCCATTTGCGGATCATCTCCAGTTTGCCGCCGGAAAGATCCCTGGTAACCGGCATATAATTGGGGCTGCTGATGGGCGTATGAAAAACATTTTTCAGGATGTTGATACGCTGCCTTACCTGTGCATAATCCGACAGATCAACAATAGGTCGCATTACCGGATACAGATCTGCATATTGCTGAAAGATAGGCTGTACATGTTCTACCCAGTTGGGCTCTTCCGGCATCTCATATTCGGTATATATCAGGGCATTTAACAGCTGATTGCCATTTTGTATAGCACCAACAATTGGTGGTGTAGTGCCCAGCTGATAGGCTACTCCATATACCTGTCCGTCGATATACTTCCTGGGATTACCGGGATTGGCAGCAGTAAGCGGCAGTTCCACAGTACCATCGGCGCCGGTAGTAATCGTTAGCGGAAATGTAAAAGCAGATTGCGGTTGCCCTACATTGGTAGGTCCTGATACCGGTCCTTGCTTTATTTGTCCTTCAATAGTAGTAGGATCATATATCAGGGTAATCGGTGCATTCGGCAAAGGCGCTCCGAAAGCGGTCGCATAAAATTTAGTCACCTGCTTTTCTCCGGGGTTCATACGGAACACGAACTTATCGGCCCGCAGGAAAGTACCGGCACTGTTTTCTGATAAAGCAATGGGCGTTAACGGACCGGGAAAACCAGCAAAAATTGCCAGCGGGTTGGCGGCTACCAGGGTCTGTTGTTCCGGGGATAAAGTCATGGAAACAATTCCTCCCGTAAGGGTATACCAGGCGGGATCGAGGTAACGGATTTCCCCAAGAGACACCGGCGTTCCATTGGCGGGGACCACACCCAGGTAAAGCTTCCCGTTGTCGGCAACAGGGCCGCCCACACTCTTGGTTGGGCAACTGTTGCCAAGGTCAATGTTCAGCACATTATTATCGACCACGCAATAGGCGGTATTTAAATTGAAGCCGGCGCCGGGAACAGCACTCAGCATTCTTCCCGCTACAAAGTAATCAGGTTCTTTCAATCCCTGCTGACCGATGGTGCCTACTACACGTCCCAGCGTAAAATCCGGCTGTGTAACGTCATCCTGGAAACCATCTACGTTGAATTTAATACTGAGTTTTTCCGGTATCTCTCCTTTAGGTGTAACGGAGGCCAGCTCCTTCAGAAAACGGGATGCTCCGAGGTTAGCCCATTTAGTGATATTCAGCACGCTCTGGTAAAATGCACCGAAGAAAGAATCGGGGCCTCCCTGTGGATAGCGCACCCATATATCGCCGAAGGGAGCCTCTTTAAAATCCCCTCTGAAGCCGGTTTTACTGTCGTCTCCCAGAATTACCTGGAAACCCCATAGCTCAGATACCATTTGCTGCTCCGGATCCAGATCCACAATTTTTCCTTCTGCCCTGCCGTCCGCGCCGCTTACCGGCAAACCTACTACCGGGTCTTCTGCCGGGTCATCGCAAAAGGTACCATCCAGGTAATACACCCGCTTTACACTACAATTGTAAAAGCGCCACGCACCGGTACCATTGGGATTCCACCAGCCATTACTGGCCCCCGGGCCGGGCATGTCGTAACTCGTTTGAAACTTATCTGTATTGAAATGCTGCGGATCATTGTTCACCGTGGAAGGATCTGCCTGAAATTTTCCCGAAAACTGCAAACGGGGACTCTGTAAATAACTCATAAATAAATAGGTGTTTTGGATGTTATATGAAAGTGAGGAAATCTAAAAAGCAGTAAAGCGCATTCTTTAGAAAGAACAGGGCACAACAATCCAGGGCATTTCCAGCGGGGAAATTACCATCACACACACGATAAAAAAAATGATTACCTATCCGTGGAAATATGCAGAGTGATCATAGTTTAAAAGTTATAATGAGGAATTCAAAATCTGAGAGG
>NZ_DATCVJ010000552.1:0-2068 GCF_036566945.1 Chitinophaga sp.
TGAACCATTTCATTGGCTACAGAGAACTCATAAAAACAACCCTGAGTATCTTCAACTACAATATCCCAGCCATGAATCCTTGGCCGAGCTTGAATTTTGGCTACAGGGATATCGGGAAACGTCTTCTTAAAGAAGTAATGCCCGACATCCAATACGCGTTCCCGATCCAAGCTATTAGTTGCGTTAGACACTACGCACCTCTACGAATCGTTTAATAAGAGTCACAACATCCGCGACGGTTGCGGCAGTTGGAATTGTCCATACTGCACGAGTCTTGCCCAAGTTAGCTGGATCCATTTCAAGAGGGCCAATCTTCCTAGAAGTTGAGCCATCATGATTATGGTCACCCGGACTAGCTTGGGTTCTTTTATTGCCCAAAGTATGGTGCAGGCTTCTTACACTAAGGTCAGTATCTGCACGCTGGTGAAGCTTACGAGAATCTACAGGATTACTATCGGACCACTTAGAAGCATCGTTGTCTGTATTGTAATCCTGACCAAAACTATCAGTAGGCCGCGGGAACTTACTTACACCGAAATTTGCGGGCCTAAGAGTGTTCTCATCATCACTCACAATAGTTCACCCTTAATCGTGCCAAGAGTTTGATTGGCTACAGGGGTGCCGGCCTCAATAGCGAGCTGGCTTAGTTCAACTGCAAGACTATTAAGAGTATTCGGGTCGCGCACGTGCTTCTGAATAGCTTCCAACACTCGACCGATAAGAAGCCTAATATTGATCTGGTTATCCTGGTCCGGATTGTAACGACCAGTCAATTCGTAGTAAAGCTTAATGCTTGCAGTATTGCCTTGCTGAACTCCACGCATAAGTCCCATATGGGCTTCGTGGGTGGAATTCTGAATTAGTACCTCGGAACGCATCCGCATGTATTCTGCGAAGGTAGCATTCTGCATCCACTGTGCATATTCTTCGGTACTAACGCCAATATCCCTCAGCTTCTTTTCATTTGACCTTCTATCAGTCAAATTCATCATTACAGAAGCTGCTGCCATTTGTCGTGCCGTAAGTACACCATTTTCGGCTACAGGGATTCCCCGAGAATCCATAGACGCGATAAATCGAGGGTCCTTCTTAAATTCCTGTAGCGCCACATTGTTAAACTGCGGATTCTTCTTGGTGAACTTAATATGTTCAAGGATATCATCATCACGAGGAATCGCGCCAGTCGTACTATGTACTCTTTCGATAAAGAGAACGATATCCAACTGCCACGGTTCGAAATACTTAATCTCAGTGTCGGGCATCCGTAATACCTACCTTATAGGCCAGTTCGGCAACAATAAATGCATCACAGCACTTATATGTACACCTGTAGCCCCAGTTACCGAGATCGGTTTCCCATACGTGCTGATGGTTAAGCATGAACTTCTCTTCGCGTCGGATGTAGTAATCCGACTTCTTAATGTAGAACCAATCCCCGAATATACTCATCCACCTGCGAATAGTTCTGAACATTAACGTTCACCTGTCTTAAACCCCACCCCAATAAGGTTCATCTGAGTAAGAACCTTCTTAAGGCTGTTAGGCATTGTAATTGTCTGACCATCTTCATAATCGGCTACAGGGGAAGGGTGAAGGCACATATCTACGCAGAAAGAATGCGCAGTCTCCCAATAATCCCGACGCCAGTTAGTGAAAATCTTGTGGTAACGCATAACGTCTGGTTGACGCATACGATCGAAATCTGTAACGTCAATGGGCCGAAGAATCTTATCCATCTTTGCAGATTCTCGCTTCTGCCACTGCCATTCCTTATACAGCTGCATAACGCCCGCGTTCGTAACGTGCTGATTGTCAGGACGGTTACGGTTAATAGTACTGGTAGTCCAGTTAAGAAGAGCTTCACTCGGCTTATCGTAAAGACCCTGTTCTGCACGGGAAATATACTGCCTAGAAACACCCAACTTACGAGCAAGACCAGTAGTGGAAAGAAGAGACAAACTACGCGCAGTAGAAATAGGATTCATCTTAACTAACTCCAAATTCCAATATAGAACAAAGCTGGTTGACACGCTTTGCTCCCCCACTGAAATAATAGGTGGTTTACAGG
>NZ_DATCVJ010000553.1:0-6033 GCF_036566945.1 Chitinophaga sp.
ACAGCCTGGGGTGCACCATTAAAAGAAATCTATAAGCTACTGATATAATTGTAAGCAGGTAGTGAGTTTCGGAGAGATGATTACCGCTACCAACTACCTGCTTATAAAATCTTATCCCTATTGTCCTACGAGAAATACAGCGTTGCTAAACAACAGCTTACCATTTTCCCAAAAACTTCTGAACAGCGGATTATCTGCCATCAGCACCACTTCACCACTACCCATATCTTTTACGCCAAACAGTAATCCATCTTTCAATTGCTGTCGGGTATCTGCCCCTACAAACCCACTCAAATAGCTGTCTTTCTTCAATACACCTACATTCCAGCCGCCACTTTCTATAAATTCGTATAAATGTGCATCCAGTTTCAGCGTATAATAAAATGCAGGATAACCAAAGGCCAGCGGATGCGTGGTATCCAGCTGTACTTTGTAAATAGCGCCGGGAATAAATTGTCTGATACTCTCCCTTTCCCGGTTAGCGTAAGGCTTCAGCGCCTCGTAACTATGTGTCGCCGCTTTATCTTTCCCTTCTTTATCTTTATCCTTCTCTTCTTCTTTTTTCAGTTTAATCCCCCAGTCGGCGCCAGCTACCTGCGCAGCGGCACTCTCCAATGCTATCAGCTTGCCACCGTTGCTGATCCAGTCTTTCAACTTGTCCGCGGCAGGTTTATCAGCAAATACTTTGTAATCGCCATCTGTTAATATCAGCACATCTGTTTGCCCCCAGTCGATGTCACTCATATTTCGTTCATTCACCACCGTTATAGGGAAGTCCAGTTGCTGCTCAAAGAAATGCCATACTTCTCCCATACCAAGAGAAGAAACACCATCACCTGCCAGCAGGGTAACTTTAGGCTTTCTGATCAACCTGATTTTGTCGGACCCAAAGTCCATTCCCTTATCTACAAAACCGCTGCTCACCGCATCCAGGGTAATTTTAAAATGATTGGCCTGGCTGGTAATGTACTGATCAAACTGATCGCCTTTGCTGGTATTCCCTGAGCGGGTAATGATCAGCGTACCTGCAGGAAAGTCTTTGCCACCCACGCTGAACGGCACTTCGGTAAAACGTACTTTGATATCATTTTGCAGCAACGCCGACAAAAATTTCACGTCCCGGATACTATTCCACTGCGCCAGGTAGGCATAAGGTTTTTGTGCAGACAGCGGCGTATTGTTACGCACTGCAGCTGCTCCGGCAGCAGGTGTTAATGGTTGCTTCACGGCATAGGAAGTCAATCCATAGGCATAAGGCAATGCCCATGCTGTGATATCGTAAGTAACCGAATCTGATAAACGAGATACCGGCTCAAACAATACCCGCAGCATATTCGAATGCGGCTGATAGGCATTGATCACCAGGTCTTCTTTGTCAATTGTAAACGTTTCGGTTTTGCCGGTGAAATAATTGAATCCACTGGCACTGCCGGAATTGGCGCCAAAGCCAAAAGCAATATTATTTTTACGCAGCAACTCCGCCAGGGTATTGAGTTTCTCGGTATTACCCCCCGCTTTTACTACATACGACTTATACCCACCCTGCGGTGTTTTTTGCGCTGCAATAAAATAGTTGCTGTATTCGCTGATAATTTTTGCTGCATTTTGCGAGGCCACTTCTATGGTAGATAAACCGGTGGTGAAGTGATGTGCAATACGATCAGACAACGTGAGGGTATCTCCATCGCTTTTCAACACGGCTACTCCCGCCCTGCCGCTACCACCTTGTTCGAAGGTCATACCCAGTGCTCCATTGTACATGGGATAGGTATCGCCGTAACTGGGATAAAAAAGATCGAATCGTTCTTTTGTAAAATACAGCCAGCCTTGCTGGTCGAAATACCTGGCATTGTTTTTACCAATCATGATCTGTAACTGCCGCTGCCAGGGGGTAACGGCATCATGAAAAGGTTCTGCTGCCGGCGCAAAATAATATGGTGCATCTATTTCCTGTTCATGAAAATCCACGTGCAGCTGTGGCATCCACTCATTATATTTTGCTACGCGTTGCTGCGATTCTTTTTGCGTTTGCCAGGCCCAGTCACGGTTCAGATCAAAATAATAGTGGTTGGATCTGCCTCCCGGCCACGGTTCATTGTGCTCCCTGGAATATGGGCTCACATTGGGTTTCACGCCACGGGTGTTATTATAAAAGTTCACGTATCTTTCGCGGCCATCAGGGTTGAGGCAGGGATCAATGATCACCACCGTATTTTTCAACCACTGCTGCGTTTGCGCGTTGCCGTTATTCACCAATTCATACAGCGTTTTCATGGCTGCCTCTGTCGATACCGCTTCATTACCATGTACATTATAGCTTAGCCATACAATCACCGGCTGATTACTCCCGGCATTATCCCGTGCATTAGACATATCCAGGCTATGCTGACGGATATTATCCAGCTGGGAAAAATTTTCGGGAGAAGCTACAATTGCCATGATAAGGGGTCTGCCCTCATAGGTTACGCCGTATTGCTCCAGCTTCACATTTTTAGCCGTAGCGGCTACCTGTTTAAAATAATCCACCACCTTATAATGTGGTGTGAACTGTGTCCCCAGGGGATATCCGAGGAACTGGTCAGGCGTTGGCACCTGGGCGGAAGCAAAAAGAAAGCCCAGCATAGCGAAAGCCAGTAATACATATCTGCGCATAGAAAGCCTGCAATTAGACCCTTAAGTTAGGAATAGTTTTCCGGTTATTGCGGTATACGCGAGTTTTTGTCTTACCCAGGATTATACTGATTTTAATGATTTTATATTTTTGATTTAAAAGATACCTTCCCGCTCATGGCCTCTTAAAATTATTTAATTTCCTATATTCTCCGCATATCTTAATTTAGACCCAAACACGATACCCATGCGTTACCTGATCATGCTGGGGATGACGGTATGTACATTGCATACTGCCTGTGCCCAACAAAAGATAGATGATTTACATCCTTACGACTACACGATACAGAAAGATATCAGGGTATTACATGGAGCGGTAGTATCGGCCCATCCTCTCGCCAGCCGCGTGGGTGCCATTATACTGCAGCAGGGTGGTAACGCCGTAGACGCGGCCATTGCCACACAACTGGCACTGGCAGTAGTATATCCGGGCGCCGGAAATATTGGCGGTGGTGGTTTTCTGGTGGGGCACCTGAAAAATGGCCGCAATATCGCCATTGATTTCCGGGAAACTGCTCCGGCAAAAGCCCACCGGGACATGTATCTGGATTCGCTCGGCAATGCTATTACCCACTTAAGTCTGGATGGTCAACTGGCTGCAGGTGTACCCGGCACCGTAGCCGGATTGTTTGCCTCGATGAAATACGCCAAACTTCCCTTTACCAAACTGATAGAGCCGGCCATCCGCCTGGCAGACAAAGGTTTTGTATTGACTCCTTCAGAAGCCAACGGACTAAATGCTTATAAGGCAGATTTTGAAAGACTGAATACCACTAAAACCGCTTTCGTTAAGGACGTACCCTGGAAAGCCGGCGATACGCTTGTGCAAAAGGAACTGGCACATACGCTCACGCTTATACGAAATAAAGGTGCCGCAGGATTCTACCAGGGCGAAACCGCGGCCAACATCGTAGCAGAAATGAAGCGGGGCAACGGTATCATTACCCTGCAGGATCTGAAGAACTATAAAGCGAAAGAACGCACAGCGGTAGCGTTTAACTATAAAGGCTATACGATTGTTACCATGCCCCTGCCTTCCAGCGGTGGCATTTGTTTACAACAATTGATGGGGATGGTGGAAAACTATCCCCTGTCACAATGGGGCTTCCAGTCGCCACAATCAGTGCAACTGATGATAGAAGCAGAAAGAAGAGCTTACGCCGACAGAGCGCAGTTCCTCGGTGACCCGGACTTCGTAAAAGTGCCATTTGCACAATTAACCAACAACCAATACCTGGCCACCCGGATGCAGGATTTCACACCCGGCAAGGCTGGTTCCAGTGACAGTACCAAAGCCGGCGTTTTCCCGGAAAGCGAGGAAACCACGCACCTCAGCATCATTGACGAGGAGGGCAATGCCATCGCCCTTACCACGACCCTCAACGGCCACTTCGGTAGCAGAACGGTAGTTGGCAAATCCGGCTTCCTCCTCAACAACGAAATGGACGACTTCAGCGTAAAACCAGGCCTACCCAATATGTACGGCCTTGTAGGCACGGAAGCCAATGCCATTGCACCGGCTAAACGGATGCTCAGCTCCATGACACCAACACTGGTCTTACAACAAGACCAGGTGCTGTATTCAATGGGTACACCCGGCGGCGCCACCATCATCACCTCCGTATTTCAAACACTCATCAATACCCTGGAATTTGGCCTTTCCCCTTCCGATGCCATCAACAAACCTAAATTTCACCACCAGTGGCTACCGGATGAAGTTGCCGTGGAACCAGATTTCCCGGATACCACCATTCAGGCACTGCAGGGAATGGGATATAAAGTAGTGAAACGCGGTACTATTGGTCGGACTGAAATTATTAAAAGAGCACCTGAAAGCCGCTACCTGGAAGCTTCCGGGGATAAGCGTGGCGACGATAGTGCAGCAGGATATTAAGTTAAGTACGTTTTTTATGATAGATGAATGCGGTATTCATCTCCCAACAACAAAATATTTATCATGTCTATACAAGCAATTTATTTACAGAGCGCATTACAACGACTAGAAATACACCGGCAGCTGGGACTTAAAACCATCGAAAGACTCAACACCGAACAGCTGCACTGGCAGCCGGACGGAGAACCGAACAGCATTGCCATGATCATCCAACATCTGCACGGTAACATGTTATCGCGCTGGACAGATTTCCTGACCACGGATGGAGAAAAACCGAACCGCGACAGAGACCTCGAATTTGAAGAAAGCGATACTTCCGCAACAGCACTCTTAGAATTATGGAACGCTGGCTGGGACTGTATGTTGAATGCCATCCGCAGCTTACAGGAAACAGATCTCGACAGAACTGTTTTCATCCGCAATGAACCACATATTGTAATTGATGCCATTAACCGGCAACTGGCGCATGTACCGTATCATGTGGGACAAATAGTGTATATCGGTAAAGCGATCCTGAAAGATCAATGGCAAAGCTTATCCATCCCCAAAGGAGGATCGGCGGCCTACAATAAAGCAAAAACAGGGAATAAATAATTCATGAAAATACGTATAGCCTTAGCCGTTATCGCCACCATGTTAGTGGTAACTGCCTGTCAAAGCAAAAAGACCAACGAATTGCTGATGAACAAAAAGTGGCGGGTGTATGATGTGAGGATTCCACCGGAATCGCCCATCAGCAACACGCAGTACATACAGGCGCAGGACCTGAAGAAAGGCTACTACCGCGACGCCTATTACCAGTTTCTGGATGACAATGTTTTTGTAGCCACCATTGCCGGCCGATCAGATACCGGCAAATATTTTATTCTCAGCAACGGGGCCATGATTTCTGTTACTGCTAAAAACGGCGACCGGAAAGTGGAAAACCTTGTCACCGTTACTAAACTATCAGAAGATTATTTTGATATGCAGGTGACTTCCACCGATTTCCAGTTTATCTTATGTACTAAAAAAGAGTAAACGCAATGCTGTATACAGATCATACGCCCGGAAGAACCGTGTTGCTGGAAGACCGGACCTGCCTGTTTTTTTCGGGATTTGCCTACCTGGGTTTGCATCAGCAGCCGGCATTTAAAGCCCTGCTGATGCAAGGTATTGAACAGTACGGTACTGTTTTCCCCTCTTCCCGGGCAGGTAACTTACGTTTATCTATATACGAAGAAATAGAGCATGCCCTGTGTACCCTGCTGCATCAGCAGGCGGCCACAGTGTTCTCTTCCGGCTATTTGGCCTCACAGGCTGCCGTGCAATATGGAGTGGGCTGCGGACAGCTGCTCTATGCACCCGGCACCCATCCCGCATTGTGGCACCAGGCGCCTGTGCTCCCGCAAATGAGCAGGGAAGAATGGGTAACCCAAACCGTGGAAAAAGTAAATGCGCATCGGGATAATAGTTTCGTAATTGTGACC
>NZ_DATCVJ010000554.1:0-11158 GCF_036566945.1 Chitinophaga sp.
TGTTATCGCTTGCAGGTATACCGCTTACGGCGGGTTTTATTGGTAAGTTCTATGTGGTATTGGCGGGTGTAAACGGACATCAATGGTTCCTGTTGTTTATGCTGGTGATCAACAGCGTAATAGGACTGTATTATTATATCCGTCTGGTGGCCGCCATGTTTGCGGTGCCTGCACCAGGAGAACAAACAATGGTGGTGCCAGCCCTGCCCATGGCCGGTAATATCACCCTGGTTATTTTAACCATACTATTAATAGGGCTGGGTGTATATCCTACTGCTATGATGCAGCTGATACAACAAATGATGCGGATACTGATTTAGCATATATTCGTTTCCGTTAGATGTCATGATCCCACCCGGCTCTGCTCATCACTGGTGCCGGTTTTTCTTTCTCTTGCAGCTTTAATGCTGGCACTGCCAAACTTATAACTGAAGGAAAGATTCACGGTCCTGAACTGCCAGGTATTGTAAATACTCATGTTCAGGTTCTCAAATTCTGCTGCACCACGGTAGCTTTCATTCCGCAATATGTTGTTATAACTCAGTTTTACGGTAGCATTCTTGTTCAGGAACATCTTTTGCAGGCCCAGGTTCAGGTTATATTGACTGTAGCCCCTGAAAATACCGAAGATAAAAGGGGAGTTGTAATACCCCATCACTTCCAGTTTCATATCATACGGTAGGGTAATGGTATTGGTGCTGTTGATATAGTAATTAAAGTTGTAACGGGTATAAGGCACGTTGGTAGTGGGATTTTCAAACCTGTATTTATTATAGGAAAGATCCACATTGTTATCGCTCGTCCACCATTTAGTGACCTGTATGGGTAACGTTAGCAACAGGCTATAGATATCTGTCTTATCATAGTTGCGTTCCGTACTGATAGAGGCTTTGGTACTGTCATTCTGCGTAATAAATTCTTCCATCATATCTTTTATCCGGCTATAACGCAGGGTCGCAATATACTTGTCTTTAAAGGTATACGCCAGTTCCGCAATATTGCTGTACTGAGGTCTCAGATAAGGGTTCCCCTTGAAATAGGTGTATTTGTCGAGATAAAACATAAATGGATTTAGCTGCCCGTACTGCGGCCGTTCTATTCTGCGCGACATGGCCAGGCTCAACTTATTTTTATCATCTATTTTTTGTTCAATATTGATGTTCGGGAAGAAGTCGGTGTAGGCACGTTTGACGTAAGTGTCCGTCGAAACAGAATGCCCGGTTGAATTTGTGTTTTCTACCCTCAGCCCTAATTGCAGCGCCGTCTTGTGTATTTGTTTTTTATAAGTGGCGTAAGCCGCGTATATATCTTCCTGATAATTAAACAAGTCACTCAAAGTGGGTGATGGCAGGTAGATCCCCTTATACAGGGAATCGAATTGCAAAGCATTGGTAGTAGTAACAAAACTAACTTTGGCACCTGTTTCCAGCTTACTTTCTTTACCCAGCGGCCAGCTTAGATCTGCCTTTAAGCTTTTGATGATGATCTGTGTACCACCGGTATTGCGGATGCTGTTAGGATTGCGGCTTTGCTTGATATTGGGGTCATATAAACTGTCGTTCAGCTGCATAAACCGGTGATTATTGAATTGCGCATAGTCTGCGTCAAAGCTGAATTCACGTCCGCCGGCGGTATCAATAATCGCCTTGTAGTTAAGGTTAATCGCAATGTTGTCGAATTTATTGTCATTAACGGTGAGGGAATTGACAATAGAGTCTGGCGGCATATTTTGTCTGCCCAGGTTGGTACTACTATAGATCTGGTTACTGAAAGCGTTTTTATAACCGCTGGCCAGCACTCCAATGGTTTGCTTTTCGGTGACGAAATAATCCAGGCCCACTTTCGCATAATTGTTTTTGAAGCGGTTGCGCTGAAACACGCTCTGCTGGATGAAAGTGGTGCTGCCATCGCTTTCCTTTACAGACCTGCTGTAGTCGCGGGTCACCTGCCGGGGATAGTCACCCTGATCGAAATTACCGAACAGGTTGAACTTTTCGGTTCTCCAGTTGATATTACCGGATATGCCATAGCGGCCATATCTCGACTGGGTAAGAGTAGCATTGATATTACCATTTACCCCTGTCATTTTCCCTTTTTTAGTTTTTATGTTGATGATACCCCCATTACCGGAAGCATCATATTTGGCAGAGGGGCTGGTCAGTATTTCTATAGAAGCAATACTCTCACCAGGTGTGGTTTTAAGGAGATTGGTCAGCTGCTCGCCGCTTAAATAGGTCAGTTTACCATCAATCATCACCGTTACGCTCTGTCCTTTCAGGGTCACGTTTTCGTTGTTATCTACCTGTACACCGGGAGCTCTGCGAAGGAGATCGAGGGCGGTATTACCGGCAGCACTTACACTGTTTTCTATGTTCATCACGGTTTTGCCCGCGGAACTTTCTATGTAAGGTTTTTGGGCGGTAACATTCACGGCCTGCAGGTTTTTGCCCAGTGGAGGCAGTTTCATGCTGCCCAGGGCAATGCTTTTATGGGCGGCGTCTACCTGGAAGGCGGTACTATAGGAAGTGGTATACCCCATTTGTGAGGCCTGTATAAAGTAATGTCCGGCGGCAATGCCATCAAAGGCACATCCCCCGTTGTCGGTGGTCATTTCACCTTTTACCAGGCTGGAGTCTTTTACCTTGCGCAGCATCACGCTGGTAAAGGGAAGGGGCTTGCCTGCATTATCTGTAACTGTCAGTGTAATCTTTCCTGTGGAGTGGGGTTGTTGTGCAAACGCCGTAAACGTGCAACAAATAAGCATTCCCAGGGCTACGATGATCGTTTTCATACTATCGTCTCCGTTATATATTTTCTCAAAAGCTATAAACCAATAAACAAGTCAGGGGCGCTACAATTATTTTTTTCTGAAGTTATCCTGATAATACCTAAAAGCCAGACGCAGGACGCCATTTGCTGTTTCAAGGGGCACTTTTTCGGTTTCATTCACAATGCATGAAGAGGTGGTAGCAGGAGCAGCAGGAGTTTCCCGGAAATTTCCGATCGTAATCAGATATAAAGGCAGTTCATTTGGGTTATTGGCCGAAGGGTGGCCATGGTCTGCCATTTTCCCTCCGAATACTAATATTAGCATCAGAAAGGTACTCAGACATACAACTATAGCAACTTTTTTCATACCTCAATTTTACTAAAGACGAACGGGTACAAAAAAAGTTGCATGGGAGGTCAAAATAATTTTACTGGATAAATTTACTTTTTCCAGAGACGCTGTATGGTAGCGGGTGAACGTTGTTCTAAAAGTATAGTATGGCCGTTACTTAACTCTTCCAGCAGGTTGGCCTGGTAGTAACGAACGGTCAGCAGCTCCAGCCCTTCATTATATACAATTTTGAACTGCTGGTGCAGGGCCTTGATCAGGAGTTCTATCTTTTCCGGATTGTTATCTATACAACAGGAAAAATTAATGGCTCCATTCTGCATCAGGTTGATTTTCACCTTCAATCCGTGGAAGATCTCGTAAATATCGCTGATTTTATCTTCTGTAATAAAGGAGAAGTCTTTGGAGGTGATATTCAGCAGTACCTGGTTCATTTTCAATACGATAATGGGAGGCAGCTGTTTTACATCTGCGGTTTCCTTAATCACGGTACCGGGCAGGTTTTTATCCAAAAAGCACTTCACCAGCAGCGGAATCTGTTTGTTCTGCAGTGGTTTAATGGTTTTGGGGTGTATGACCTGAGCGCCATAGTAGGCCATTTCAATCACTTCTCCATAACTGATCTCGGGGATATTAACAGTATTGGGAAACAGTTTTGGGTCAGCATTCTTTAAGCCTTCCACATCTTTCCAGATCGTTTGACTTTCCGCATCGAGCATATTGGCAAAAACGGCGGCGGAATAGTCACTACCTTCTCTACCGAGGGTAACGCTTTCATTTTGGTCGGTAGCACCAATGAATCCCTGTGTAATTACGATGGACATCTTTTCAAAGAGGGGGGCCACTTTTTCCGTGACCTGCCGCTGTGTATAGACCCAGTCGATATTCGCATCCCGGAAGTTATCATCTGTACGGAAAATATCACGCACATCCATCCAGGTATTATGCAGCCCTACGCTGTTAAAGAATGCGCTGACAATGGCAGTACTCAGTAATTCTCCCAAACTTACCAGCTGATCATAATAATAGTCATAGCTGCGCAGGGGCTTTTCTCCAAGTGTCCATTCGGCTTCCGTGGAAAACTGCAGCAGCTGTGCAAACAAAGGATGTTCGCGGGTGCCCAGTAAGGATTCCGCTACATTAATATGATGTTGTTCAATGTTAAAAAGCAATTGTGCGGCAATTTCCTTTTTCCCAAGGAAAAAGTTTTCTGCTACCTTTTCCAGCTCATTGGTTGTTTTTGCCATGGCAGAAATAACAATGAGGAGTTTTTCGTCCGGAAACGACTGCACTATTTGCGCCACCTGCCGGATACGTTCAACACTTTCTAAACTTGCGCCACCAAACTTGAAAACCTTCATATGATAGTTTATCTTCTATTAAAAAATTATTTGGCAAAGTAAGACAAGTTTAGAATTGTTTTAAAATCTGTTTATAGATAAATGACAGTTCCGTTAAAATAGTTCCAATTCCTTTAATTTCGTTGTACAACCTAACGTTATGAATCTTAAGCAAAAAGTAATGACCCTGGATGAATTCACGATTCAGGAGTTGCGGAATTACCCGGGAGCAACCGGTCAGCTATCTGGTTTACTGCGCGATATGGGGCTGGCAGCGAAAAGGGTAAATGTTGAAGTAAATAAAGCAGGTATTGCTGACATATTGGGAGAAGCCGGCAAGATCAACGTGCAGGGTGAATCCGTAAAAAAGCTCGATGAATTTGCCAACGCCCAGTTTATCAATTCCCTGGAAACCAGTATTTATTGCTGCGGAGTAGCTTCAGAAGAAAATGAACACTTCATTCCTTTCCATGATGAACATTCAAAAAAGTCGAAGTACGTAGTACTGATGGACCCTTTGGATGGTTCCAGCAACATAGATGTAAACGTATCGATCGGAACAATTTTTTCAGTATACCGTCGCCTTACGCCGGAAGGCACAGCGTGTGAGCTGGAGGACTTCCTGCAGCCGGGCTCCCGCCAGATTGCTGCCGGTTATATCATCTACGGTTCTTCTACCATGATGGTATATGCTACCCGCCGCAGCGTGCAGGGCTTCACCCTCGATCCATCTATCGGGGAATTCTGTTTATCACATCCTAACCTGAAATGCCCGGCAGACAGTGATATCTTCTCTATCAACATGGGTTACTATCACTTATACGAAGAGAAGATCCGTAAGTCGGTAGATCATTTTATGGCCAGAAATGAAAATGACCGGATCTATCGCCATCGTTTTGTAGGCTGCATGGTGGCGGAAATACACCGTACTTTAATCCAGGGTGGTATTTTCATGTATCCGGCTTTTGGGAAATATTCTTCCGGCAGGTTAAGGCTTTGCTACGAGTGTAACCCGATGTCATTTATCATGGAAAAGGCCGGTGGCGTGGCGATGGCCAATGGCAAGCAACGCTTGCTGGAACTGAAGCCGGTGCAATTGCACCAGCGAATGCCGATTTTCATTGGTTCCAAAAATATGATGGAAACCTGGCAGCACATTATGAACGATTAAGGGAAAAAAATATATTTTAAAAAAACGGTGTATAGTGAATACAAAACATTCATTGTACGCCGTTTTAATTTCTGGTATAACAGTTGCTAAACCTTGACTGTATTTAATAGTCTAACCATTATTCATTATTTATTTCTAATTATTAACCATTTTTATTTTATGTTGATTTTGAAGAACCAACGGATCTTTGCGTTATTGGTAGCTATGTTTGCCTTTTTCCAGGTAAGTGCATGTTCACGTGCCACCACCCGTCAGGCAGATAGCGGTAACACCGGTGGTAGTATGGATGAACAAATCCTTTACTATACCAACAAGTTCCGTCAATCCAAAGGATTGAAACCTTTGCAGCTGGATGCCACCATCAGCCAGCAGGCCCGCCGTCATAGCCGGGATATGGCCAGCGGCAGCACCGGTTTTGGACACGAAGGATTTGAAGAACGTGTAGCCAACGTTTCTAAAAAAATGGGTCGGGTATCCAGTGCTGCGGAGAACGTAGCCTATGGTACCCTGGACGCTGAAGCGGTAGTTAACGGTTGGATCAAAAGCCCCGGCCACCGCAGAAATATGCTCGGTGATTACACCATGATTGGTATTGGTACTGCTGATAAGGGCAGGATCACTTTCTTTACGCAGGTGTTTATTAAGCAATAAAGCATAAAGCTGAAAGCAAAAAGCTATTAAAGCGGATGATAGAAGCGACCACATTATTGAATAATCGCTGTTATCATCCGCTTTAATAGCTTTTTGCTTTTTGCCTTCGGCTTTTTGCGCTTTCTTTCTTAATTTGGCCCCATGGAAAAGAAAAAGATCATTGAGGTAAATAACCTGGTTAAAAAATACGGGGAATTTACCGCAGTAAAAGGGATCAGCTTTGAGGTGTATGAAGGTGAGATCTTTGGCCTGTTAGGCCCTAATGGCGCAGGTAAGTCTACTACCCTGGAAATCATTGAAACCCTCCGTGATAAAACGGAAGGAAAGGTGACAGTGGGCGGCTACGACCTCGACAAAGATCCGAATGATATAAAGAAAATTATAGGTGTACAATTGCAGAGCTCCGGCTATTACCCGGGCCTGAACCTGATAGAACTCATAGAAATGTTCGGCGGCCTGTATAATCAACCGGTATCCCCCATGAAACTCCTGGGGATGTTTAACCTGGAAGATAAGGCCAAAGCCAAGTACAAAGAGCTTTCCGGCGGGCAGAAGCAACGTTTTTCCATTGCTACCACCCTGATCAACAAACCACAGATCATTTTCCTGGATGAACCAACCACCGGACTCGATCCGCAGGCAAGACGCAACCTCTGGGATCTGATCCTGCAGGTACGCAGCCAGGGTACTACCGTGGTGATCACCACTCACTATATGGATGAAGCAGAGTTCCTGTGCGACCGCTGCGCTATTGTAGACAGCGGCCGTATCATTGCCATCGACTCTCCGGACGCACTGATCGATCAACTGGTATCTTCCGGTTTTGAAAGAGCAAAAGAAGTGAAGAAAGCGAATCTGGAAGACGTATTCATTCATCTTACCGGTAAAGATCTCCGGGAAGAATAAATTAATTCCGGATGGAAGCACTTAAATATCCTATTGGCCGATTCGAGCCATTGCCGGATTACACACCGGAGATGGTAAACGGATTTATTAAAGACATTCACTATCTGCCTCAACTGATAGAAATAGCTGTGCAACAACTGGATGACTACCAGTTGCAAACACCCTACCGGCCAGATGGCTGGACGGTAGCACAGGTGGTGCATCACCTGGCGGATAGCCACATGAATGGATATATCCGCATGAAACTTGCCCTTACTGAAGATCAACCCATTATAAAACCATATGAGGAAGGCGAATGGGCAAAACTACCGGATGTGAAACACATCCCCATCAATGTATCTATTACCCTGTTACATGCCCTGCATACGCGCTGGACTAACCTGATGGAACATTTAACGGCCGCTGAATGGGAACGTACTTTCATACATCCTGCCAATGGCACAAAGCATCATTTGAAAACACATGCAGCAAATTATGCCTGGCATGGAAAACACCACCTGGAGCATATTCTGCGCCTGAAAGAAAGGATGGATTGGTAAAGCATTGATATTATGAATATGGACTGGAAACTATTGTCTTCTGAATACCTGTTTAAAGATGCCTGGTTAACCGCGCGGGCAGACAAATGTGAAACGCCGGCAGGGAAAATAGTAGCACCTTATTATGTGCTGGAATATAATAACTGGGTAAACGGAGTGGCGTTGCGGGAAGACGGACAGGTGATTATGATCCGTCAGTACCGGCAGGGAATTGGCAGAACACTGCTGGAAATCCCCGGTGGCACCATGGATGCCACTGATCCTTCTCCTTTATTTGCTATGAAACGGGAAATGTTGGAGGAAACCGGCTACGAATTTAAAGAATGGGTGTCACTGGGTACCGTGGCTCCTAACACCGCTTCCAGCAACAACTATACACATATGTTTCTGGCTACCGGCGGTGTAAAAGTGCAGGAACAGGAACTGGACCATAATGAAGAAATAGAAGTAGTGATTATGCCGCTGGAAGAACTGCAGCAACTCATGTTGGATAATAAGATTGTACACAGTTTGCATACTACCTGTATCTTCTACGCGTTGCTGCATCTCGGCAAAATGAGCATGAAGTAGTTACATTACTTCTGCCACAATAAAAAAACTACCACAAACAAGAATCATATCATCCGGCTGGGCATGTTGCCTGGCCGCCTGTAATGCTGCCTGTACAGATGCATGCGCATGACCATGTAAGCCACTGGTAGCCGCCATTTCCGCCAATGCTACTTCGTCCATCGCACGGGGAATTTGTGCTTTGCAAAAATAATAATGCGCCGTAGGCGGGAATAAAGGCAATACTTTTTCTACTTCCTTGTCCTTTACAAATCCTACTACTATATGCAGCTGCTGATAATTTACATGGCCCAGTTGTTCCATTATCTCACGAATACCAGCTTCATTATGACCAACATCCAGTACGGTGAGCGGATGCTGCTGAATCACTTCCCAGCGGCCTCTTAAGCCAGTCAGCTTTTTTACATGAGACAGTGCCTCACTGATATGTTCCCACGTAATATGCCATCCGTTCTGTTGCAGTATTTTGACAGCAGACAATACACCCATCACATTTTTTTCCTGGTATTGTCCATTCAGATCCAGCTGTAATTTTCGCATCTGTTGCTGGCGTGTATCCAATAACGTTATATTCAGATGACTGCCCTCAATCGCACTGGAAGATTCCATCCATTCCTGGTCTGCAAAGTGAATAGGCGCGTTCAAATCCGCAGCAGTATTGATAAATACAGCTTGCACTTCTGATTGCGTTTCACTGATGACTACCGGAACACCCGCTTTGATAATGCCCGCTTTTTCTGCGGCAATCAGCGGAAGGGTATCTCCCAGAATATTTTTATGGTCAAAGCTGATATTGGTAATCAGCGAAAGCTCCGGAGTAATCACGTTGGTGCTGTCGAGCCGCCCGCCTAAACCCACTTCAATAATGGCGATATCCACCGCCTCCTCCTGGAAATAGCGGAAGGCCATGGCTACGGTGAGTTCAAAAAAAGACGGTTCGATGGCGGCAATATGTGGCCGCATCTGCTCCGTAAAGCGGATCACAAAATCTTCCGGTACTACCTGCCCGTTGATCCGGATACGTTCCCGGAAATCGAGTAAGTGAGGAGAGGTGTATAGTCCCGTTTTATAACCAGCCTGCTGGAAAATGGCTGCCAGCATATGACTGGAAGAGCCTTTTCCATTGGTACCGGCTACGTGTATGGTTTTAAATGCATGCTGCGGATGTTCCAGTAAATCCAGCAATGCAAGCGTATTATGAAGATCTGTTTTAAAAGCACTGGCACCCACTCTGGTAAACATGGGTAACTGTGCGTAAAGATAGTCCAGCGTTTCTTTGTAAGAGGTCATAATTGTAAATTACAATTACGAATTACGAATTACGAATTACGGATTTGTGGGTAGACCATCCACTGTTATCTTCACACAAATCCGTAATTCGTAATTCGTAATTCGTAATTTTTCAATAATTAACCGGGCAGCCCAGCTGGCGCTTACGCATCCGGAAGATGCCACCACCATTGCCATCGCCCCGTTCGAACATGCTTGAATTTAACCGCAAAGCTACGAAAGCTGCTGCATGATCGACATGTCTTTCAAAAAGGTTGGTAAAAATTGTGCTGGAGCCTATCAGTAACGGTCCTATACGAATGCCAGCGCCTACGTCTGCCTGCCCGTTATGATTAATGGTCAGCGGTAAATAGGCACCAAATATGCGCGTTTCATACCGTGGCGTAATATTGAACTGCGTGAGTGCATATGTTTTAGTGACGTCCCTGCGCCCTGCTGTTAAAGCAATCACCGCATTGGCACTGACGAAAAACCGTCCGTCGATATTATAATCACCCATCAGGTTCAGTGCCGCAGGTAAGGTCATGTTAAACGTGGAATCCGTACCCAATGGTGTAAAATAGTTATTCAGCCGGCGCGCATATTGCTGCAGACTTTCATTTTTTCTGTACTGAATATCATTGGGCACCACGTGATCTTTCACGAGACTAAGATCTGTATTGTTAGCGCCTTTGGTATATTTTATTCTACCGATGTCTGTAATGGAAACGCCTATACGAAATTTGTAATCATCGGCATCCGAGCCTTCGTAGGCGCCAAAGCCACCATTGTCCGGACGGTATTCATAGATCATACCAATATCAGCCCCAAGCCCTACGTTGTTAAACAGTTTCAGGTTTTTTTGCGCGGGCGACTGCCAGTCGTCCAGCTCTTTACTGTAGCCATAATACAACGTACCGCTGGTGATGCTGGCATCGCGGGAAGTGTTCAAGCGGAAGTCCGCATTTTTTACGGCGGCATAACCCGCAGCCACGCCACTTAATAATTTCAGCGTAATCCCTGCTTTCAAACGACCACTATAACTTTCTTTTATTACACGTGCATAACTGAGGCCCAGTTCATGCCATATGTGTGACGTAACACCCGCCTGCGGAATACTTAAGTTAACATTCTTATACCCGGGATTAGGAAAATCTACGCCAAAGAAATTAGCGATAGGAGTGGTCACATTACCGCCGTTACTGCTGGAACGCATGCGCCATACAAAAGACAGCGATTGTTTTTCATCAATGGCATACAATACAGAAGGCATGACTATTTCTGCCATTTCCCATCCGTTCTGCTTTCTGTTAGCGCCTTCATCGAGGAAATAATCACGGTTGCGCCGCAGGGTATCCGGTTGGCTAAATAGCATGGATTTGGGCACACTTACGTAGGTGTTGCCTCCGTTCATATCTGTGCCAATAATATTCACATCCCATTTATAACGATAACCGGCTGCACTGGCAGGGTTAGAAAATACGCCATAAATACCTGCATAGTTACTGTTGTTGTAACCTGGGAAAGTTTGTGCCATAGCGGCATACGTCAGTAGTAGCAGTACTGATGTGCTAAAAAAGATACGGTTAAGTCT
>NZ_DATCVJ010000555.1:0-3386 GCF_036566945.1 Chitinophaga sp.
AATAGGGTTAGGTTTTTCTCCCTGATAAATAACAGGGAGCTTCCCTGGATTTTCATACAATAATTTAAGAACCTGTATTCCTTATCAGAAAAGGAATACAGGCCATGTTATATTCAATTTACCCGGACAACAATGATTTTATAAGATTAAAAGATTTTGGGAGGCATAACCAGTTTCCGCTTATGTCTCCCAAATCTTTTTTAATCCTGTAAAACAAAATCTTGAAAATCATCAACATCAGTATAATCCTGAGTAAGACAAAAAACCTATGGCTTTATTCGCTGTTACTATTTCTTCTTATGTTGAAACAACCAGGTCATTAATCCTGGTTCTACAAATACATTATCCCAGCTGTTGTGACCTACGCCGGGGTATTCTGTATACTTTTCTTCCGCGCCCAATGCTTTCAGTTTAACATCGTATGCCCTGGAAGACTCGACAGGTACTACTTTATCATCGCCGCCATGGAAAATCCATACCGGCACTTTTTTAGCAAAGCGGCCGGCTTCGGCCACATTGCCCGCACCACAGATAGGAAAGGCTGCAGCAAATAATTTGGGGCGTGTGCTGATCATATAAAAAGTACCCATGCCGCCCAGTGATAAACCACCGATATACACCCGTTTGGTATCAATTTTTCCACTGGCCAGCAGACTGTCCAGCAAAGGATTGAGTAAGGCAGTAGGTGGAGTGGGACCTTGATTCAGCGGAAACTCTCCCCGAACAATTTTTCCGGTGCTGTCGCGGTCAAATTTCATGGGCGCCCAGGTGTTATTGTCGGGACATTGCGGAAAAAGTACAAAAGCAGGATAGTTGGCGCGGATACTGTCGCGCAGGAACATATCGCCGCCATGTAATAGCTGGGCATTGTTGTCGGACCCTCTTTCCCCTGCACCATGCAGAAAAACAATCAGGGGATATTTCTTATGCGCGTCGTAGTTGGCCGGCAGCAGCAAACGGTAACGAAGGGTATCACCCTTACGGCTAAACGATTGATAGGTATACTGCGAAAGGTCCTGCGCAGCCACTACCATGCCGGTAGTCAGCAGGCAACCCAGGAGAAAGATTTTCAGATAACGCATAGCGGGAATTTTATACCCAATATACTACCGGAAAATCAGTATTTCAGCGTGAAATGCTGTTTGATTTTAAAATCTTTCCGGAAAAATACCAACCCTATGAAAAACAGGTCGATAGTCATCGTTACCTGCGGGTGGGCCTGTATGGTATGCCAGGCGGATTCCATATCGGGCGTCCAGTGAATATCATCAAAAATGAAAACAGAATACTCGTCCGCAAACTGAAGACATTGCTCGAAGTAAGCCAGTGTAGGCTCTTTACGATGATTACCGTCTATATAAACCCAGTCGGGCAGCTGCATCTGCTTAAGTACATCCGGTAAAACCGCATCAAAGTTACCCGTTACCTGTTCTATGTTCTTAATATGCAGGGCTTCAAAGTTTTTAGCCGCGCGGGCAGCGATGTTAGGGCAGCCTTCGATGGTATATATCCTGGCATGCGGAGCCGCTTTTGCCATATATGCCGTAGAAAGGCCCATAGAAGTCCCCAATTCAAGGATACGGCCCGGTTGGAGGTATTGTATCAGCCGGTAGAATAACTGCCCGAATTTAGGCTGTTTTGCTGCATAACGGGTAATATCCCGTACGCGACGCTCATTACCGGCCGATACTAGTGACCCTGCGCCCAGATCGGTGACCTGCAGCGTTTCGTTACTCTTCAATAATTGTTTGCGCAACTGCTCTATTTCCCTAAAAGCAGCATGTGGCTTCTTGTCAAGCAATACGTCTTCTATCAGCGCATACACAAAAGGTGAATGAACATCATGACGATTACCTGAGGTGAAATAATATTTCAGATATTTCCCGGCTAAATTATACTGTTGCGCTAAACCCACTGGCTATATTAATTTTAATAAATCTTTCCTTTCATCATGCCCCACATATGCAAACGATGCTGCAGGGATACTCTCAATACACCCAGGCCGTAAATGGCACTGCGCTTGAAATTTATACTGGAGGCTTCGTCAAAATATTTGGTAGGACAGGTTATTTCTGCAATATCGTATCCTTTCATAAATATCTGCGAAACCATTTCATTATCAAACACAAAATCATCATTATCAGCCATATAGTTAATATCACGCAGCACTTCCGCCGAAAATGTACGGTAGCCTGTATGGTATTCACTCAGCTTCTGACCAATCAGGATGTTTTGTGTCAGTGTTAAGAAACGATTAAATATATATTTATACATCGGCATCCCCCCTTTCAGGGCGCCTTTTCCAAGAATTCTGGACCCGAATACCACCGGATACACATCATTGGCAATGATACTACACATCGCTGTAATCAGCTTAGGTGTATACTGGTAATCGGGATGCAGCATCACTACTATATCAGCTCCCAGGTCAAGGGCTTTGTTATAACAGGATTTCTGATTACCGCCGTAACCTTTGTTGTTATCATGACGGATCAGGTGTTTAATACCCAGTTGTCGCCCTACTTCCAGGGTTTCATCTTTACTGGCATCATCCACCAGAACTACATCATCAACTATATCAAAAGGGATCTCCCGGAATGTTTTTTCCAGCGTAAGTGCTGCGTTGTAGGCCGGTAATACAACCACAATCTTTTTGTTGTTAAGCATGAAAGTGGATCAAATTTGGACGCAAAGGTAAGTCACCTGCCGATAATTCAAAATATATCATAGAAAAGCATTATTTCACCACCTATCATGATTTAATTTTAACTGTTATTAATTATTTATCTTTGCGTGATGATGTTTTTGGCATCATATTTTCTTAAATTTTTGTTAACAAAAAGCAAAAACAACATGTTAAAACACCTACCAACGGAAATGAAGCATGATAAACGCTTGACTAACAAGCCCGATGAGTCGTTACCGTTAGTACACCTGGCCCAAAGATTTTTCACTACTGGATGGATTAAATTTATACCAGCATCTCTTGTTTTACTTTTTACTTTTCAAACGGTGCATGCACAGGATCCGGAACTCAAAAGTACCACTGCTCCTGTTATCAAGACGCAGGATACCACTATCCGCAAACTATTGGAAGAAGTACAACGGATCACGGATAACGATAAGCAAAATTCCAATGCCATACAGGCGCTCTTGCAGGGCAAGGACTTCGATAATATGACCAAATATGACCTGATCAAAAATAATATTATCAATGCCAGCGAAACTTATTACCTGCTTAACAAAAAAATAATTGATCTCAAGTCCCGCACCACTACCAACAACCTGGATGTATTCATCACTTCATTGAATAACCCCGAAAGTAAAGCCCTCGGATTTTCACTGAGCGATCGCATCGTAGAGCTGGTACAAAAAATCATCCTTCA
>NZ_DATCVJ010000556.1:0-4274 GCF_036566945.1 Chitinophaga sp.
CAACTTTAGGTTCTATCTTCAAGTTTGAAATAGCAACAAAAGGAGTGACATTTTTATAAACAACGGTATATTCAACAATAGCCTTTTTATCATTTTTCAGTATCTGCATACCTGTTATCTCATTGAAGTGCTGTTCTGCCAGTTTCACTTTTTGGATGTCGATTTTTTTATCCTTTTCCGGCGTTTCGAGAAGATACGGTTTGGCCTTATCAGTGAAGAAAATGAAAGGAGAACCCATTTCTGCCAATGTCTGCTTACGCTTTAATGTGATATATCCTTCTTCTTCCAATTTTGTATCCAATGCTCTGGCAGCGTGTTTAGGGTCGGCGGTATAAATATCCCAATCGATGGTACGTGGGTATTCCGCTTTAATCAGTTCTGCCGCCTTCTCTCTTGTAAGTTTTTTGGAACCGCAGGAAACAAGCAGGAATGCCGCTACAATAAAGGATAGTACTTTCATGTCGTGGTTATTTGGGTTACTAAATTAACTGGGTTATCAGTTCTGGTTAACAATACAATTTACGGCTTATTTTTTACTTCCTTTGCCGGGTTTCTTTTTATTCACTTGCTTCTTTTCTTGTAATTTAATCGAGTTAATTACGTCCTTTTCAGGAATGGCTTCACAATATGCCAGCCAGGTACTAAGCGGAACACCCAATGATTCTGCTATCTGTTCCAGGGTTGTATAATTGGGATTGCGCTTTCCCAAAGAGATAGTATGAATAACATTCCAACTAAGCCCGGAAGCATTTTCCAGTCCTCTCAATGTGGTTACAAGGCTGTTATCTTCAATCTTCTTTTCTTCATTTTCCTCAGCAGTCTTAGCATTTTCTTCTATCCATCTTCTTAAACCCAATCCTAGCCTATACTTGTAATAGTTTTTATCTTTTTCCATGTGGTGGAAAGTGCAGACATCTAAAAAATAAATTGGCACTCGATCGAGTACTTTTTGTTTTTTTTCATTACATTTACATTAACCGAAAGATGATAAAGCAATCATCTGAAAGTATATACGAAAAAAATGTTAGTAAATGCGTATGATTGTATTTGCAAATACATCGTGATGGTGTATTTTTGCGACCTTATAAAATAATGATATTAAGCGATTTGCTTAAGTTCTCAGGATCGACAAACTACGACGAATGGCATCCGGAGACTGAGTGATTCGCTCACGCTATGGCGTGGGCGTTTCTATTCGGTGCCAGGGTGTCGTAGCCCAGTCGGCCGGTAGGGACTAACCCACGCCTTTTTTGTGTCCCTATCTGTCATCAACTCCTTATTATATAATCTCGCGCTTCCCCATGTGGCATAAATAACTAACAACTGATTCAATACAATGGGGTAAGAATTAAGGCAGCCCGTGAATGTCTATTCACCGGGGCTTTACAATCCAGCAGCCAATTTCAAGTAATTAACCGCTAAATCTGATATAAACCGCTCAGTAAACAACCGTCTTCCATAATCATCAAATCACATCATCATGAAAAGATTATTTTTCCTGATAGGGATACTTTTGCCATGTCTTCCCTGCTTACCGCAGAGTGGTCGGATTGCACCACTTAATATAGGTGATCAGGTGCCGACAGTTCCCTTGCTACACACCGTAAACTTATCAAGCAATCAGACTTCCCTTAATTTTTATCGGGGCAAACTATTACTCCTGGACTTCTGGACCACCAATTGCAGCAGCTGTATTGCAGGTCTTGCCAAGCTGGATAGCCTGCAGAAGCAATTCAATAACCAAATCCAGATAGTCTCCGTTACATCGGAGAGAAATGCCGTAGTAAGAAAATTCTATGCTAACGGCAAAATACACCGCCCTCCGTTAGCGACCATTACTGATGATAGCCTACTACACGCATATTTCCCCCATGCCTCCATTCCTCATGTAGTATGGATTGATCCGGCTGGTAAAGTCTTATCATTTACCTACGCAGAATATGTAACAACAGAGAACATACGTATGGCTTTGGCTGGTAAAATGGATCACCTATCGGTGAAAAACGACATTGCTAAACAGGACTATTCGCTCCCAATGATGAAGCCTATAATTAACCTCCGGTCACAAGAACCCATATTCTATAGTGTCCTTACTGGATATTCGCCGGGGCTTGTCATGAAGTCAGGTATTGAACTGGACAGCAGTCAGCAGGTGATGCGCAGATATGCAACCAACTGGTCCGCAGTAGAACTGTATCTAATGGCGTTGAAAAAATTAATAAACTTTCCACGTAACCAAATAAGGTTTGATCTTCCCAATCCGGAAAAATACCTATATACGCCTGACCAGGGCTATTTCTTTGATTGGCAGTTACGCCATGCTCACTGTTACGAAATCCGCTGTCCACCTAATACCACCAAGGCGCAACTTCAATCTTTTATGCTCAATGATCTTAACCGCTACCTGCATCTTAAAGGCGGCATACAGCTGTTGCCTGTTCAATGCCTTATCCTCAAACGAGATTCTTCCTTAATCCGGTTGTCCTCCACAGGTGGACCATCGGAAGTAAAGACGAATGCTAATGGTGACCTGCTGTTCATACAAAACACAACCATCAGCGCATTGCTATATCAACTAAACAACATGCAAGGTATTCCACCTATAATAGATAGTACTGGCATCTCCAACAGGATAGACCTTTCACTCAATATCCCTTATGGAAACCGTACTGCATTGGAGGCAGCCCTATCCCGATATGGACTAATACTTACAGAAGAACAGCGAACAATGGAAATACTTGTAATCACAAAAGCGCCCGATTTGTAAAAATCATCAACCAACCACCCAACCATTAAATCCACGAATATGCAAGAACGAAATAATAAAACCACTTGTAAACCACGCCTGATCGCCCTGCTGGTAACGCTGGCAATTACATGGAGTTATGTTACTGCTCAGGATACCGCCAGTACCTTCATCAGGGGGCGCGTCATAAATCAGAAAAATGGAGTACCAATGTCAGGTGCTTCCATTAGATACGTAGTATCAAAGTATACAACGCGCACAACAACCGGCGGCTATTTTAGCATCAACAGGCCGGCAGTAGTCGATAGTATCATAGTTACCTATGTTGGCTTTACGGCCGTAAAATTGCCGGTTAACGCCATCAATGAAACCAGTGAAATAGTCATCCGGCTATCACCGGAGCAGACGGGATTAAAGGAAGTAATTGTTTCAACGGGATACCAATCATTATCACAGGAAAGAGCAACTGGCTCGTTTGAAAAGGTCGACCAATCGGTTTTAGACCGGAGGATCAGCAACGACCTGCTTTCCAAGCTCGATGGAACTACCAGTATTTTATTTGAT
Organism: Chitinophaga sp.; assembly: GCF_036566945.1. Classification (GTDB taxonomy): domain Bacteria; phylum Bacteroidota; class Bacteroidia; order Chitinophagales; family Chitinophagaceae; genus Chitinophaga. Next base: position 3,311 of record NZ_DATCVJ010000556.1, read on the forward strand.
CGCAGAAATAAGGGTCAGGAATTACTATTCAGGGGGCGTAGCACGTTATTCGGCAACAATGCGCCACTGATTGTAGTTGATGATTTCCCGATAGAAGGAAATTTGAACCAGATAAATCCCAATGATATTGCCAGCGTAACATTGCTCAAAGATGCTGCTGCATCTTCGATTTGGGGAGTTCGCGCAGGCAACGGTGTACTGGTGGTCACTACCAAAAAAGGAAGATACGGGCAGACGCAGAAAGTAGATGTAACCACCAATGTTACGATAACAGAGAAACCGAATCTTTACAAAGACAATGCTATGTCATCCGGCGATTTCATTGATGTAGAACGGGAGTTATTTAAGAAGGGATTTTATACGAGTGCGCTGGACAATGTATATAACCGCCCTCCGGTAACTCCGGTAGTGGAGATCTTACAACAGGAAGCTAATGGCACCATTACTCATGAACAGGCTAATGCGCGGATTGATGCTTTTAGAAATAAAGACATACGCAGCGACTTCCGAAAATACTTTTACCGTACCGCTATTTCACAGCAACACGCAGTAAGCCTTCGAGGTGGTAGCCCTAAAATAGGCTACTATTTAAGTGCTGGGTTTGACGACCTGCAAAGCGGCTTAACCCACAACGGCTCCAAAAGGATCACACTTCTTTCTGAAAACAGTTTTCAGCTTTCAAAGCGATTTTCCCTCCAGGCAGGACTACAATATGCTTACAGCAGAATCGAAAATAATAATCCCGGTCCGGAAATGATCACGCCTGGTGCTGATAAAGTCAGGTATTATCCCTATGCACAGCTGGCAGATCCGGCTGGTAATCCGCTACCACTGGTAAAAGATTACCGCTATAGCTTTATTGATACCACAGGATCAGGACTGCTTAGGGACTGGCGGTATTATCCGTTGCAGGAACTCAGACTGGCTGATAACTACAATGACTTAAATACTAACCGTTTCAAGC
>NZ_DATCVJ010000557.1:0-18793 GCF_036566945.1 Chitinophaga sp.
CCATTTTCTTCGGTACCCCCAACTTTTTATAACCCACTGAGCATATTTCAGTTGTCTCCTGTTTTCAAGGCTGCCACCGTTTGGAAAATCTCCTTTTAATTGTGGACATTGTCCGACAATCAGTGGAAACGGGGTAACATCCCCAGCCGCTACCATTGCCAACAACGGGGAAAAGAGTAAGGCACTGCTTTTGTGGCGCATTGGTTATTGTTCACCAAAAATGTTTTCTTATGAAAGGTACCAGAAGTGAAAATACCCGGCAAAGTAAACAGCAACATTTCTCCAACATGCCCAAACCTGAAATAAGGGATAACCTCGACAGCCGTAAAAATGAGGAACAGGATTTTAAGGGAAAGGATACCACGCACAACGTCAAAGACACAAAAGAACATAAACATAAAAAACATTAATGGGGAAGACGGCGAATTACGAATTTGTAGGACGATTATCGGTTATTCTCTCCCTCACAAATTCGTAATTCGTAATTCAGCGTTCCCCTTCACGATTAAAAATATCAACGGTATGAGGAATGACCAAATGATGCTGACAGCCTGCCTGATAGCCGCTGTATTCTTTGCCTGCAATAGTCCTATGCAGAATAAGCAAGAGCAGGCGGCACATGATTCCGCCAATGCGCCTCCGAAGGGCCCCTCCACCGACGATAATAAAAGCATAACACGGGATACCACTTATGGCGACTATCACATCGCCGTGATTACTCACGGTAACGCATATATGCGCGACCTGACCCTCGCGGTTGGCAGTAAAAAAGACACTACCCTGGCAGACAGTATCACCGAAAAGGATGTAAAAGGGCAACTAAAAGATATCATGATCGCCGACCTGGATGGAAATGGCCAACCGGAAATTTATTTGTCGATGCTATCAGAAGGCACCGGGCATTATGGAAAGATCTATGCTTTTGACCTGGGCAAGCCCGTGGCCCGCATTAACACCAATTCTATTGATACCATGCAGCAGACAGCTTACCGGGGACAGGATACTTTTTATACCAAAGGGAAAAACCTGGTACGTACTTACCCGGCTTTCCGGGAAGGAGATCCGGATGCACTTACCGCGAGTACCAAAGGCATCATTTTGTATAACCTGAAACACGAAGGGGATACGTTGAAATTGTTGCCGGTGAAGGGCTGAAGGAGAAAGCAAAAAGCTATTGAGGCAAATGAACAGCGCATCTCTGCGGACTCATTTGTCTCAATAGCTTTTACTTTTCAGGAGTGCCTCTTAGGTCATTCGCCTCAAACGGGCTTTCAGCTTCCTAAGGTGCTGTTACCGTAATTCGCTTCAATAGCTTTTTGCTTTCTCCTTTCTGCTTTTAGCTTCTACGATAAACAATCCCTTCTTTATCCCAGCGTGCATAAAAATACTGCAAAGCTTGCTGAAACTGGGTAAAGTTCTTGTTAGCCGGTATGGTCCAGCCGTCTTCGGCATAGGCTGCCAGTCTCGGGAATACCTGGAGATTCATCGTTTTCACGTCTGGTGTCCACTCTCCCCACATCTGACAACCACTCCCCAGTATTTTTGAATAGTATTTCGGATCCAGTCCGCTGGGGATCGGATCAAAGCTGTAGGCTTTTTCCAGTGATATGTTGCTGTAGTCGAGATAGGTAGATGCGTGGTAGGAATTGATCACGTCATAACCTTTGGAAACGGCGTCAGTGATGAGTTGTAATTCTCCTTTCCAGAACTGAACAATGGTCCCTTGCGCCAGTTTTTCTTTGGCGGAAGCATCTTTCGCATCCGTGTACTCGTGCAGTTTGCTGCCCATGATTTCATTCCAACCTGCCATGCGGCGGCCTTTCTGGGCCAGGTATACGGAGATACTGTTGGTAAAGAAAATTTGCAGATCAGCGGGAGAGGCCAGGTGATGTGCTGCCATATAAGCCTGTACGCCGGCATCTGCTTTCCATTGGTCATATTTCACTTCATCACCACCAATATGGATCACTTTGGAAGGGAAGAGGGCGCTTACTTCATCCAGTACATCTTCTAAGAAGCGGGTTACTTTGGGATTGGAAACATTAAAAACGTCGTAATGCACCCCAAATGTGCCAGGAACTTTGATCGGCGCATTCTTGGTGCCTAACCAGGGATACGCGGCAATAGCAGCGCTGGAATGGCCCGGCATTTCTATTTCCGGTACGATGGTGATATGTCTGTCGGCCGCATACTTAATAATGGCTTTGATTTGCTCCTGTGTATAGCAGCCTTCATGTACTTTGCCATCAAAATTTTTGCTGTTCCAGGTACCTGTTTGGGTAGAGTCGCGTTTGCTGCCTACCGACGTCAACAAAGGATATTTTTTGATTTCTATGCGCCAGCCCTGGTCATCGGTGAGGTGCCAGTGAAATACGTTCATTTTCAGGAGCGCCATTTCATCCAGCAGGTGTTTCACCGTTTCACCGCCTTTGAAATAGCGGCCTTCATCCAGCATGAATGCTCTCCAGGAAAAGCGGGGTTTATCTTTGATGGAAACGGCTTCAATCGTATAGGTGTTTCCGTTAGCTGCAATCAACTGACGCAGGGATTGGATAGCATAAAAAATACCGGCGTTGGTGGCAGCGGTAATGGTGATGTTGCCTGGATTTACGAGTAACTGATAGCCTTCAGTGCCTAACTCTGATTGCAGTTTCTCATTTAACGTTAAACGGATAAAATCGCTTTTGGCAGTGGGTTTTAGTGACAAGTCGAGGCCATAGGTTTCCTGCAATGCTTGTTGCAGCTGGTTGGCCTCGCCGGCGCTCTTGCCTGGAATGATAGCAGTGGCGCCGGATAAAGTGAAGATGCCGGATAATGTTTTTACTTCCGATGGCTGCGGAATAATATGGATGGCTTGCAGCGGCAGGGTGCTTACTGACAGTAGCAGCAGGAATGCACCGGCCAGTGTATTGCGTAATTTTGGCATACGTAGATTTTAATTGTTCACTTGTTAAGTGTGAAAAAATACAAATAAAATCCCGTGATTTAAAAAAAGCTACACCAATGTTATTTGTTCCCTGGAAACCGAAATATCTGTGATGGCTTCTGAATAAAACACCGGTGGCACACTTTTCAGTGGCAACAGGCATTCTACCGCTTCCTTATCGGTACTGCGGAACCAGCGTTGTTGCGTTTTTGTTTTATCTATAAAATAGAGCTTCCCTAATTTATAACGGAAGCTGTCTTCTTTATAAATGCTGCTCATTTCTACTATTACTTCCAGTTGATGTTCGTCATCTGTTTTGTGATAGGCATATACATATTTACCATCACTACCTTCGCTGAGCTTCCAGCCTTTTTGTTCCATATACCGGTTCAGGATATCGCTCTCCATGGAAATATCTTCGAAATCATGTACCAGTGTGCTATAGGCCTGCTGCGGAGGCAGCGCAGCCACCGGTCTTTCCAATTGAGGAAAGACCGGTGTAATCTGAAGAACTGAAAATTTCTGCTTCCATTGCTGCAGGGTAGGAGCATCCAGGTAAACGGGATGCAGGATCCGTACTGCCGCATTTTCCGGAAGGGTAATGGTAGTATCTACTAATGTCAACAGCGTAGCATCTTCCCGGCAGTAGAAGGTGGTGATCAGCTGATCCTGCTCATCAAAGAGGGCCCACACCAACCGGGTAGCGTATACAAACATCACCGGATGGTGCAGAAAGAGTTGTTGCCATTGTGTGGCATTCCACTTTCTTTGAATGACCAGGAAATGCTCGAGCCGTGGTGACTGCGACTTCACTATTTCCGCCGCTTCTTTGGTGAGGGCTTTGAAGGACTCTTTTATTTCGCTGGAAGTGGCGGTTGGTATCGCTTTTAACTGCCGCTTATGATCGTTCAGATAAGCTGGTTTAAAGTGGCGATCCAGGAATACATAATAGGTATCATTCTTTACTTCGAAGGATTTAAACCGTCCATCGAAACCCAAATCAGGTATGATACGGTCGCCCAGTTCATGAATGCTGATGCCCATTTCTGTAGCGGTATTTTGCAGGGCTGCCAGGGCTGCTGCGCCGACGTTTGATTTGCGGATGCGATACCGGCGCGACAGGAATTCTACGGACCGCAGGGCCGGTGCACTGCCATGAAGCGCCAATGCGCCAACGCCGTGTTCAGCCATCTTCAGGCGCTTGGTGTCTATCCACTGCTGAACAGCGATACGAAGATTGGTTGCCATCTGATCGTCTCCAACAAGGGCCACTAAGGTCATCAGGTATTTATACTTTGCATCGCCTCCTCTTTCAATGTACATCTGAAACAGGTGTGTTGCAAAATCCCCGCTGCGGGAGCGGTCTATCAAACGCAGGAGTGGCTTTGCTTCCACGTCGGCGCGTATTTCTTTTACGCGGCCCATGCGGTACATCAGGAAACGAACCATATCAATGGAGAGCATGGTGCCGTCCAACAGGTAAAGTGGAGGCAGGATGCTGTCGTCCAGCCATTTTTCGGGTGGTTTGGTGAGCTTGCCTCTTTTCTTTGCAAAAGCAACCAGCTGTGTTACCACGGCTGCATCGTCTTCGCCGGTAATGGTATGGTCGCCCAATGTTTCCAGCATCAGGTCGCGGGCATCATCATTTTTCTCTTTCTGTAATATTTGCTGCAGCAATGTTCTGGCATACGGATTATTGAGCCGGCAGAGGATCTGTACACCGGTAAGGCGTTGATCCGCTTTGGTGCTTAACAAAAGTTCTGCTGCTTTTTCCAATGCCTGCGGATGTTCTGACAAAACAACGGCAACGAGCGTACGAACGGATTTCAGCTTGTGGTAGGTAAATGGCCAAAGCTGTTCTATGTATAGCGCGTTTGGTAACTGCGTTAGTGCCGGCAATACTATTCTTGCATCGTAGTCGTTCTCCAGTGCATTCATTAATAAGGATACCGCGTCTTCTTTGAGTTCATCTACCAGCAGCTGGAACGTATCCGGATGCAGGTAGCGTTTTTCACAAATGTAGTTATCCAGGTAAGGAAGCAGATTGGAACGGTCCTGTTGCAAGAGGGTGCGTATCGCCAGTATCCCCGATGGGGTAGTATCCAATATCCATTGGCCGGTTACCAGTGATCCGGTTAATGCGCGATCATCCATGCCTGTTTTGGGCGCATCCAGGTAATCGTAAGCGGTTTTTACCAGCCTTTGATTATATTTTTCCGGGAGATGATTAGCCAGTAGATGATAGCCATGGAGAGCCGCTGCATGATCCGGTAATAAGGCGGCGTTGTTGGTGGCTTTTTCAACGAGTGGTTCATATTTCTGCTGGTTGTTCAGCAGTAATACTTTCGATAGTGCATGCTGATCGGGCAGGTTGCCGGATAACAGCAGGATGTTTTCCAGGTATTCCATTTCGCGCTCCGGATGCCCTTTGGCCAGGAGGCGGTAAAATAGTGAATTCCAGTTTTTTTGTTTCCATGTAACGAGGTAGTCATCTATCACATGTCTTTCTGCGCTTTTGATCAGGTCCTGCAAAAATTTGCGCAGGGGCGTAAATTTCAGCGGTGCCAGGTCAAAGTTATTTCCATCGCCGGAGTAGCTGATCAGGTCGGACCCAATTTGTTCCGGTGTGGCGCCTCTTTGTTGGAGGAAGCTGGTAAAGTAACTGAATCGTAATACGATGGAGGAGGAAGTCCCCGGCATGTCCATCATAGGAACGATCCTGGTGAGGAAAAGATGTTTACACACTTTCCAGGTGTCAGGTGCCGCAATGAGTTGTAATACCAGGCGATCGTTGTCGTCCCAGTGTTCCGGCACTTGTAGTAATTGAATAAATAATCCGAGTGTGTTGTTGGTTTCGTCTGTGTTAAATACGGGTGGATAGAGGGTTTGCCCTGTAAGGAAATCTACCCCGGACCGTATAGGTTCATTGTTTTCATAGTTAGTCAAGTTCAGTCTTTCAAGCAGAGGTAGTATGTCTTCCTTTTTGTACGGCATAAGGTATAAGTAGATTCATTTATTTTTTCAGCACAATATCTTCTTTTGCGGCCCATTGTGCAACATCCTGTTTGCTCAATGCCATGGCCATCATGTCCGGAAATTTATCCGGGGAGCAGGCAAATACCGGAATGCCCAGGTTGGCCAGGAACTGCGCATTTTCATGATCGTAGCTGGGTGCGCCATCATCGTTTAGTGCCAGTAATACGATTACCTGCACACCTGCTGCCGCCAGGTCGGTAAAGCGTTTGCGCATGTTTTTTTCATCGCCGCCTTCAAAAAGATCGGTGATCAGTACCAGTACGGTGTCGGTGGGCCGGCTGATAATTTGTCCGCAATATTTCAGTGCGGCATTAATGTCTGTGCCACCGCCCAGCTGGACGCCAAACAACAGTTCTACCGGGTCCTGTAATTCTTCCGTAAGATCGGCAACGGCGGTATCAAAAACAACCATCTGCGTTTTTAGCGCAGGGATAGATGCCATGACGGCACCGAAGATACCGGAATACACCACAGAGGTTCCCATAGAGCCGCTCTGGTCCAGACATAATACCACTTCTTTGAGTGCCGACCTTTTACGGCCGTACCCAATCAGTGTTTCCGGGATAATAGTTTTGTAGGCAGGTTGGTAGTGCTGCAGGTTTTTCTGAATGGTCAGGTGCCAGTTCACTTCATTGTGGCGGGGGCGCCTGTTGCGCGCACTGCGGTTTAAGCTGCCGCTGATCGCCTGTTGTGTGGGCTGCGACAGTTTTTTCAGGAGGTCATCCACCACTTTTCTTACTACCTGTCGGGCCGTGTCTTTGGTTTTCTCCGGAATAACCCGGCTCAGTGTCATCAGGGTAGCTACCAGGTGTACGTCGGCTTCTACATTTTCCAGCATCTCTTTTTCAAAGAGCATCTGGGTGAGATTCAGTCGCTTCAGTGCATCCTGTTGCATCACCTGTACCACAGAGGACGGGAAATAGCTGCGTATGTCGCCCAGCCACCGGCTCACATTGGGAGAGGACGGGCCTAAGCCGCCCTGCCGGGTGCTGTCATACAACGCTTCCAGTGTTTTGTCTAGCTGCAGGTCCGTTTTATTCAACGAAAAGTCGGTACCATCATGCTGAGCTCCGCCCAGTACGAGCCGCCACCTGCGAACCTGTTCTTCATGCTCCATCTGCTAACAATTTTGAATCATCCAATCCCAGCATTTGCATCACTACCGGGATACCTCTGGCGCCGAGATCGTTGTCGATACCCCCTAGGGTAGCGACTTTTATGCTGCTGCCACTACCGCCGTTCTTCACTTTGTCGCCCAGTTTTTTCCGTTCCGGGGCGGTAAAGTTAGAAAAGGTGCGGCGTAATAACGGCAATACCTGTATGAAAATATCATTTTCCAGCTGAGAAACCCAGCGATGTACCATTCCCCATAGCTCTTCATCCAGCAGCAGCAGGGTGCCGCTGCCTCTCAGAAAGCCTTCCAGCCAGGCCGCCGCCAGTGAAGGCGGGTTGGCTACGGACATGGATACACTAAAGGCCCTGCTCAATATTTCTCCCGCTATGATCTTCGCATCGAATAACAGCCGGGTAGCATATCCGGCTATCATGGGGGCGGATTGTTCATTGCGGGAAATGGCCTGCAGGGTTTGTTGCCAGGAGCTGCTGAGGTCTTTGTGCTGCAAGAGGCTGATGGCATCATTCATGGCGTAGAAAAGATCCAGTAACGCCAGTGCAGCATCTTCCGCCACGGAAGTACAGGCTGCCGGCAAACTGATACAGATACGGCCAATCATGCTTTCAGTGATATCATTCACCAGGGCGGCATCCGTTTTACGTACGTTACCATACCGGCTGATGCTCACCAGAGAAGGAATCACTTCCATCAACTGTAATACATCGCCGGAAGCTGCCGCAAGGTTGTTGATCCGATGAATCAGCACTTCCACGATGGCCGGCAATTCCGCCGGTATCGCCGATTCCAGCATTTTGCATACCTGTTGAAGGGTGCTCGTATTTTCGGCACTGTGGGTCACAAAGCGGGTAGTTGCTTCTGCTACGGTATTACCCCAGCTGCCTTTTTCAATGATGTCTATTGAAAAAGCCGGGTCCCACTGCAGTCGCCATTGTTCCTTAAAAGTCCCCTTACCGGATATCTCCGAGCGTTTGCCCCAATGGATTTCCAGCAACTGCAGCCGGTGCAGGAAAATACTTCTTTCCAGGTCGGTGTCTTTGCGCAAATCCAGTATATAGTCTTTGAAATCAGCTGTTTGCGGCAATCTCAGTTTCTTTTGCCACTTAGCAATATCTGCTTGCAGTGGGGGCGTAGGGACTTCTATCGGTACTCTTCCAATGCGGTTACGCACAATGAGTTCATTGCGTATCAGCTGCATGAGGATACTCTCTCCATTGCACAGTACACTGAGTGTTGCTTCATTCAGCTCTTCCAGTCCGGGGCGTGCATAGTGCCGGAGTGATGCCAGCGCGTTGGCCAGTCTCACTGCTTCCATCACATGCGCTACGGAGGTATCCTGTTGTTGTTCCCGGAAAAGTTTGGCTACCAATGCCATCCATCGGGTACCGTCGTCGGTGGGATGTTCCCAGATATGTTCGTACCAACCGGGGGAGGGAATACCCGCGCCATAGCCGCTTTCGTAACTCAATCGGCTATACGTCCATGGAATCCAGGTGCATTCCACTTTGGCTTTAGGCAGTCCTTTCAGGAGGTCGTTGTCTTCTTTTTGTTTGGGCATATTTTGCAGTGCCGGCGCATGCCAGGCGCCGCATATCACCGCTATCCGCTGGAACATTTCCTTTTCTGCCAGCCGGATGCATTTGCGCATCCAGGCTTCCCGGAGTTGTTCGAGGTGGTCTTCCCGCCGGGGTAATTCTTCCCGAAGCGCCTGCATGGCGTCGTTCACTGCTTCAAAAACGGACGCCTGTTCCAGGCGGTATTCAAACATATGTTCCCACCATCTTTCTCCATCGTCGTAACCGGCAGCAGCTGCCAGGTGCGAAATAGGATCACGTGCAGGGATAAACGACGTTTCGGGGACTTCGGTAAAAGTATCCTCTGCACTGTGATGGCGTGCATTGTTAGCACTGCGGCGGGTACGAAGTGCGGCACTATTTACCGGTGTGGGAGGCGTTGCCTCGTTGTCTGGGCGGCCACGTGTTTCGTCGTTGGTGCCGGTAACTTCCTCGTTCGTTACTTCAGAAGTAGCGTTATTGTTGGCGCTCGGCGATCCCTCCGTTGTTACTTCAGCGGTAGCTTCGTTGTTAATATTGGCAGCTCCTTCATTTGTTTCTTCAGCAGTAGCTGTGCTGTTGTTGGCGCTGGCTGATCCCTTCGCTGTTACTTCAGCGGTAGCTTCGTTATTGGTGGTGAGACCTCTCTGCGTTGTTCCGTCGCCGTTAACTTCGTTAATATCTCTGGCAACTTCTTCACCTGTTCCTTCGCTTGCCGCTTTTTCCGCAGCCTTGGCCGCGGCCTCATTTTCCATTCCGAATACATGCGCCAATGGCAAATCCATAAAGCGCGCATGTATGCGATGCTGCTTTGCATATAACATGGCCTGCCATTCCGGTGAAAAGGCCGCGAATGGATAAAAGCAGGCTTTCTGCGGACTATCAGGCTGATAAGCAAGGATGGCTACCGGCGGCTGCAAATCCTCATGACCTGCCCATTGCAGCAATGCATCTGCTTCCGGTGGTCCTTCTATCAGCACAATATCCGGTTGCAGCTCTTTCAGAAAAGCCGCAACATTCCTGGCAGAACCAGGTCCGTGATGCCGGATACCTAAAATATGTACAGACATATGTAGCGCTTAATCGTAAAATAAATGTGTTTTTTGCGGTTGATATCTCACGAAAATTTATAAAGATAAAATGCTGATTATTAAACGGATAAGAGCATTTATTTGATTATAAACGATAAATTGTATGCAGGAGTAATTGCATTAGCAGCCTTGTCGATGAATCATCTCCCAATCCTGCTCTGCACCTCATCATCTCCACCTCCTCATCTCCACCTCCTCATCTCCACCTCATCATCTCCCTATCCTCCTCACCATATAATTATCATTACCACATACTCCTTATCTACCAACCTTTTTCCGCTAAACCAAATCCCGGCAGGCGCGGTAAACATCTTTCCAGTCTTCCCGTGTTTTAACCACCGTTTCCAGATATTCCTGCCATACCAGTTTATCCTGCACCGGATCTTTCACCACGGCCCCGATAATACCTGCAGCCAGATCAGCTGCATTCAGCCTTCCATCACCAAAGTAAGCAGCCAGGGCTAAACCGTTGTTAACCACAGAAATAGCCTCTGCTGTACTGAGTGTACTGCCGGGAGATTTTAATTTTGTTTTACCATCCAGGGTAACGCCATTGCGCAGTTCCCGGAAGATGGTAACGATGCGGCGGATTTCTTCCAGCGCAGGTTTTTCTGCCGGTAACTCCATCACCTTTTCGAAACTTTCCACCCGTCTTCTCACGATATCAATTTCCTCTTCCATGGAATCCGGTACGGGCAGTATAACGGTATTGAACCTACGTTTTAATGCACTCGATAATTCGTTAACGCCTTTATCCCGGTTGTTGGCCGTGGCAATAACATTGAATCCTTTGGTGGCCTGGACTTCGGTATTCAGTTCCGGTATAGGCAAGGTTTTTTCAGACAGGATGGTGATCAGTGTATCCTGCACATCGGCGCCTATACGGGTCAGTTCTTCTATTCGGACTATTTTACCGTCCTGCATGGCCCGCATCACCGGTGTTTCCACCAATGCATTTTTGGAGGGTCCTTCTGCCAGGAGGCGGGCATAGTTCCAGCCATAACGGATGCTTTCTTCGCTGGTGCCGGCAGTACCTTGTATGATCATGGTTGAATCACCGCTGATGGCGGCGGCCAGGTGTTCACTCACCCAGCTTTTGGCGGTGCCGGGTAATCCATATAACAACAGGGCCCGATCCGTAGCCAGGGTGGCCACGGCAATTTCCATCAGGCGTCTGCTGCCAATATATTTAGGGCTTACTTCAAAACCGTTTTTCAGTGTCCCGCCTATCAGGTAGGTGACTACCGACTGAGGGGATAACAGCCAGTTGTGAGGACGCTTTTCGGAGTCCTGCTTTTTTAGTTCTTCCAGCTCTTGGGCAAAAAGCTGTTCGGCGTGATAACGTAAAATGTCTGACATGGAGCAGTTAGTTTTTAGCGCTTAGCTGTTAGCCGTTGGGTGTTGTTGGTTGCTGGTCCAGGGCTAAAGCGGTGAAAATTATTTTTTAAAACCTCCCGGTAGCTGGCTTTTAGCCTGTAAGAGCCGGCCCAGGTGTACTTTTATATTATTCCAGTAGCCTACATGGTAAGATTCCGCCGGCACAATGTCATCGAGGGTAGCGCTGATGGCTACCGGAATCTGGCGGATCACGTTATTCATGAATAGCTGGTTATAGGTATACGGTTGTGTGGCAGCGTACCGCATAATTTTGGTACATAATGTCACACTCCATTCCTCCGGATTGTTAGTGGCATATTTAATAATGGTTTCCGGATGTTCATCAAAAAATTTCTCGCTGAACTGTTGCTGCTGATCTGTTGGCAGCATAGGAATGATATCAATATAAAATGTGTCACTGTGGCGCATAAATGTAACCGCCCGTTGCCGGTCTTCAAACCAGGTAATGGCTTGTACCAGGGCCGGTACAAAGGGTTGCAGTGACTCATATTGCAGGAACAAGTTGATCACTTCCGCCGAAGACCGGCCAAAATGGGCTTCCCAGCGGGAGGGATGCACCAGGGAGATCAGCTGATACAGGATATGTGTATCATCCGACACCTTTTTATCGTTGCTGAGTTTTTCGATGCCGCTTTGAAAAATGTAGTCGTCTTTCAATTCCGGTAAGGCCACCACTACATGACCGTCTTCCTGCAGTTGTACTGCGCCGGCTATGATCTGCCAGTATTGTTCATGCAGCGAAGACCCGGGCAGTTTTTTCAGGAGGCGGATCACCGTTTCCTTTACCTGCTTGCTTTTTTCAGTAAGCAATGACTCCAGCCATTCGATGTCTGATTCCTGCGGTGGTTGTTCCAGCACCGTTAGCAACTCTGCTTTTACTGTAGCACTTTCTTTCGGCCAGGTTCGCTGCAGCCAGGTGAGGGCCATCACGGGATCGGTCACACGTAATTCTCTCAGGGCTTCTACCCGTTGGGCAGTAGCGCCGTTGTCCCATCTTTCTTCCAGTGTTTCTGCTACCCGGGAGAAATTCCAGTCCGGGTTAAATTGCCCGAGCCACTCCGCTCTATGGCCGCCGGCAGCAGCGGTGAGTACCCGTAATGATTTATTGCGCCATGCTTTGTCCAGCATCACCGGCAGTTGCGCAGGAGGCAGTAACAAGTTGGCTTTGGTGCAGTATTCCAGCCAGAGCAGCAGCAGTTGTATACTGTCTGTTTCCAGCACAGGTTGCAATACCCGGATAGCGGCAGGAGGGCAGTAGGCTTTGGTTTCCGCCGCACAAACCGTCATCGGTTGAACGGCGGCGGTTACCGGTTGTGTACCACTTTGCCGGTAATTATATATCACGGACGCCAGTTGCAGGAACTGTTCTTCTCTATCAGTCGATGCGTTGCCCAGGATCTTGTCTGCCGCTATTTGCAACGGACCATTTAATCCCTGGCTGTCTGCCTGCTTTTTAGCAGTGCCCAGCAGGGCGGTATTGATAATATGATTCCAGCGCTCCATTATAATATTTTGTATTCATGTTCATGCCATACGCCGATTGGCTCATATTGCATTTCTCTTCCGGTAACGGCCATGGAAAGCGGTGCACCTCCGCTGAGGGCCAGCAGTTTCCAGATATGCGGGAATCCTTTTTTCAACGGCATCAGTTGTTGCCGGTTGTCTTGCAGCCACCATTGCTCCTGGTACCATACGGGGGCAAGGTCCGCAATCGTATATACCTGGTCGTTATACACCGGTAGTGCCGAGCTGATGTCTGTTTGTGCCGCCACAACTTCCTCCCATCCGGCAAAGCCGCTGAAGCTATGATCCGGGGGAACCGTCATTTGTTGTTTGACGATGGCCCGCAGTGGCGCAGCAGAAGGGTAGTAGACCAATTCCGCCTGAATGGTGGCGCCGGGCGTGAGTGGATTCGCGATGGTGCTTTGACCACGTACAAAAAACTGGAGTATCAGTGCCCGTCGTTTTGTATGAATTCCGTATAGCCAATACCGTTCTACCACCAGCCGGTCTTCTTCTGTAGTCTGTTTCCCCAGTATCCGCCAGGTATCGGTGATGCCGGTTTGTTCTTTCAGCTCCTCCTGTGCCTGGGCAAAACCAATCAAACTTCGTACATCCTGCTGCAGTGTTTCCGGCAGCTGATCCAGGTGCTGATAGCCCTGTATCACCAGGTAAATACGGAGCAGCTGATTCATGAAAACGGTTTGCCAGCCTTCATGGAAGTAGCTGATATCGGCTAGTTCGCGCATCATGGCCGCGAGCCCGGGGGCCTGGGCATCCACCATACGGCGAATCATATTTTCAAAAAAGGAAGGATCTTTTTCCGGGAGGTCCATGATACCATTGCGTATCAGGTCTTTTATCCAGCGCAGTAGTTCCGCAGTGCCATCGCTGACTTTCTGCTGTCTGGCCTGTTGTCTTTTCGCCTGGGCGTTGGTGTCTACCTGTTTTTCAGGCGCCGTGGCGGCAACAGCTTTCTTCTCTTCCCGCTCGGCGCGTTTGGCTAACCATTCGCTGACCCAGGATGGTGGCGTTTGTGCTGCAAAGGAGTCGGGCTGCCGGGAATACTGTAATAGCAGTCCCAAACCATGCTTGCAGGGAAACTTACGACTGGGGCAACTGCATTTGAATGCCATGTTGCCGGTGTCTATTTGTGTCTGGTATGGTTTGCTGCCGCTACCCTGGCATTCTCCCCATAACGCATTATCACCAATGCCCTTGCTGACCCATTTGGCCGGGTTGGCCAGGTCTTTCCCCGATTTACGGGAAGAGTCATCAGGCGCCATAGCAAGCACTTGTTCGTCGGATAGGTTCAATGGATTAACGATTTAAGGCACAAAGTAAATAATTCCATAAAATAAAAAACCAAATATCAAATAACACTACGCAGTGTATTTGGTATTTGGTTCAATTATCTGATAAATTTCAGGACTTACAGAAAGCCCAGTTCCAGCTTTGCTTCTTCACTCATCATATCTCTGGTCCAGGGTGGATCAAAAGTAAGGTGCACATCTACATCAGACACTCCTTCTATATTCCTTACTTTTTCATCTACTTCACGGATAATATCTCCGGCTACCGGGCAACCAGGAGCAGTCAGCGTCATATCGATACCAATCCGGTTGTTTTCCTTGATCTTGATGGCGTATACCAAACCCAGTTCCATGATGTTCACCGGGATTTCCGGATCAAATACGGTTCTGAGCTGCTCTTCTATCTGTTCTCTTAATGTTGCTTCACTCATTGCTGGTTAATTTTTGCCTGGTAAGCGATCGCATATAGCTTCATTTGTTTCAGCATACTCAGCAACCCGTTCGAACGGGTAGGGGAGAGATGACTGCTCAAACCAATGGCGTCGATAAAATAGATATCTGCTGCTGCAATGTCTTTGGGCGTATGACCGGAAAGTACATAAATCATTAAACTCACCAGTCCTTTGGTGATGACGGCATCACTGTCGCCGGTAAAAAACAGTTTCCCGTCTTTCAGCGCTGTGTGCAGCCATACGCGGGATTGACAGCCTTTGATCAGGTTGTCCGGTGTTTTAAATTCTTCTGCAATGAGCGGCAATTCCTTACCTAACTGGATGATATATTCGTACTTATCTTCCCAGCTACCCATTACCGAAAAATCGGATATTATTTCTTCCTGTATTTCCTGAATCGTCATATTCACCTGTTTACAAAAGCATGGCGGCGGCTCTTTTAATGCCGGCTACCAGTTTGTCTATTTCTTCCTTGGTATTATAAAAAGAGAGTGATGCACGAACCGTACCGGGGATCTTGAAGAGATCCATCAGCGGCTCTGTGCAGTGATGTCCTGTTCTTACCGCAATACCTTGCTGGTCCAGCAATTCGCCCATATCAAACGGGTGAATGTTATGTACCAGGAAGGAGATCGCACCACTTCTGTGGGCAGCATCCCCGATAAAGCGGATGCCATCGATCTTACGCAATTCCTGCATCGCATATTCCATCAGCTCTTCTTCCCGCTGCTGGATTTTAGAGATGCCGGTCTTTTGTAAATATTCAATCGCCGTACCCAGCGCAATGGCGCCTGCAATATTAGGGGTACCGGCTTCGAATTTATACGGTAGTTCGTTATAGATCGTTTTCTCGAAAGTAACCGTCTTGATCATATCACCACCGCCCTGATAGGGAGGCAGTTTATCCAGCCATTCCTTTTTACCATACAGCACACCGGTACCGGTAGGTGCATATATTTTATGGCCGGAAAATGCCAGGAAATCCACGTCCAGGGCCTGTACATCAATACTGATATGTTGAATGGCCTGTGCGGCATCCAGCAGTACCGGTATATTTCGTGCATGCGCCAGCGTGATGATGTCCTGTACCGGATTGATCGTGCCCATGGTATTCGATACATAGGTAACGGATACTATTTTCACGGTGTCGTCCAGCATGGCTTCGTATGCATCCATCAGCAGTTCACCGCGTTCATTGATAGGAATGACCTTCAGTGTGGCGCCGCTTTCTTCGCAGGCAATCTGCCAGGGCACTATATTACTATGGTGTTCCATGGAAGAAATGATCACACTGTCGCCTGCCTTCAGGAACCGACGGCCCAGGGTATTAGCTACCAGGTTGATACCGTCTGTTGTGCCTTTGGTGAAGATAACTTCATGTGGATCTGCTGCGTTGATAAAGCCGGCTACGGTGATACGGGCTTTCTCGTATGCATTCGTGGCTACCTGGCTCAGGTGGTGTACACCCCGGTGCACATTGCTGTTATATTCTTCATAATAGCGGGCTTCCGCTGCTATTACTACCTGCGGCTTCTGCGTGGTGGCTCCGTTATCGAAGTACACCAGCGGTTTGCCATGTACCTGTTGTTGCAGGATAGGAAAGTCCTTTCTGATCTGCGCTACATCCAGGCCGGCGGTTACTATGTTAGCAATATGTTCCATCGTAATTTTAGTTATTCATGATCTCCGCAATCTGCTCCTGCAGGTAATGTTGCAGGGCTGGTACCTTTATGGCATCTGTAATGTCATGAGAGAAGGCATTTACCATCAGGGCTTTTGCCGCATCTTCACCTATGCCACGGGAGCGCAGGTAAAACATGGACTCTTCGCTGAACTGACCGGCAGTAAAACCATGACTGCATTTTACATCATCGGCATATATTTCCAGCTGTGGCTGTGAGTTGATATCTGCCTTGTTGCCCAGCAGCAGGTTATTGTTCTGCTGGAATGCATTGGTTTTCTGCGCTTCCTGGTGTACCAGGATTTTACCGGTGAATACGCCATTGGCGTTATCCAGCAGTACGCCTTTGTACAGTTCATTACTGTTACAGTCAGGCATGATATGATCCATGAAAGTATGGTTATCTACATGCTGATGTTTGCTGGCAATATATAAACCGTTCAGATTAGTTTCAGTATGACTGCCATTCAGTGCCACGCTCAGGTTATTACGGGTGAACGGGGTATTGGGCAGGGTGAAATTAAAATGATGATAACGGCTGTCTTTATGTTGCTGTGCAGCAGTGGTATGTACTTCGCGGAAGCTTTCTTCTCCCTGTTGTACATTATAATGCCACAGTTCTGCATTTTCCAGGATCACGGTTTCCAGTACACTGTTGGCAAATGCCACAGTAGCGGTTTCCGGATGCACGGAGCTTTCGATAATAGTAGCGGCAGCGCTTCTGTTCAGGATCCACAGGTGACGTGGCTGAATCACTGCGTGTGCGGTGCAGGAATACACATGTACCACGTGTACAGGCTTGTCCAGTACGGTGTTGGCAGCCAGTTCTATATACAAACCATCTGAAAACAGGGCAGTATTGAGCTGGGCCATTGATTCGCCTGCCAGGTGTTTTTGTTCGTTGAAATACGTTACAAAACCGGGAGCAGTAGTATGTGCGCTCATGGCGCCCACCGTGATGCCTTTACCTTCGGGCAGGGTAGACTGATCTGCCTGCAGGTGACCGTTTACCAGTACTATGCGGTAGCAATCCAGTTCAGGAATTGCTTTGCTTGCTGCTACTGCAGCGGAAACTGTGGTAGCAGTGGTCAGCAATTCGTATGGAAATTCTTTCAGATAGCGCTGAATATTCGTGTAGCGCCATGCTTCCGTCTTCAGCGTAGGAAGTCCGGTTGCTGTAAAGCGCTCCAGCGCCTTGCGGCGGATGTCGTGCAGTGCATCGGTAGCAGGGGCCGAAACCTGTGCTGACAGTGCATTTACATCTTCCGTTAACGCCTGGTAAAATGGCAATATCATATTGCTTATCATAATTTATATCTAAATTATGAATTACGAATTACGAATTACGAATTACGGATCTCAGTGGATATCATATCTCCTCACAAATCCGTAATTCGTAATTCGTAATTCGTAATTCTTCTTATACAGATTCTTTCAAATGTAATTCCTCTTTCAGCCAGTCGTATCCTCTTTCTTCCAGTTCCAGTGCCAGTTCTTTGGTACCGGTCTTGATGATACGGCCATTGTATAATACATGCACGAAGTCAGGTATGATATACTCCAGCAGGCGTTGATAGTGAGTAATCACTACGAAAGATTTTTCTGCATCACGTAATTTGTTTACACCATTTGAAACAATACGCAGTGCATCGATATCTAATCCGGAATCTGTTTCATCCAGTATTGCCAGCTGTGGATCCAGCATAGCCAGTTGGAAAATTTCGTTACGTTTCTTTTCACCACCGCTGAATCCTTCGTTCAGAGAACGATTCATCAGGTTGGAATGAAAATCTACCAGTTGTTGTTTTTCTTTGGTCAGCTTCAGGAACTCTCTTGCTTCGAGGGCAGGAAGACCTTTATACGCCCTGATTTCATTCAGTGCCGTTTTCATGAAGTTGAGGTTAGAAACACCTGGTATTTCTACAGGGTATTGAAAGGCCAGAAATACACCTTCGCGGGCGCGATCTTCCGGAGCCATATCCAGCAGATTTTTGCCGTTGAACCATACTTCCCCTTCGGTAACAGTATAGTTATCACGACCCGCCAAAACAGAAGCCAGTGAGCTTTTGCCGGAACCGTTAGGTCCCATGATCGCGTGCATTTCTCCTTTGTTTATTTCGAGATTAATGCCTTTCAGAATTTTTTTCCCTTCTACTTCTGCGTGCAGATTTTTAATCGTCAGCATGATTGTTTTTTTCGTTCTGTATGTATTAGTTGAATAATGAATTATCCAACGCTTCCTTCAAGTGTAATAGATAATAATTTCTGTGCTTCCACGGCAAATTCCATTGGCAGCTGGTTCAGTACTTCCTTCACATAACCGTTTACGATCAGGGCCACTGCTTTCTCACTGTCGATGCCACGTTGATTCAGGTAGAAGATCTGATCTTCTCCGATCTTCGAAGTGGTGGCTTCGTGTTCGATCATCGCAGTTTTGTTCCTGGATTCGATATAAGGGAATGTGTGAGATCCGCATTGGTTACCAATCAGCAGGGAATCGCACTGGGTGAAGTTACGGGCATTGTCTGCACGTGGCCCAACGGATACCAGTCCGCGGTAGCTGTTGTCACCCCTGCCGGCAGAAATACCTTTGGAAATGATACGGCTCTTGGTGCCTTTTCCGATATGGTGAATTTTGGTACCGGTATCAGCAATCTGTTTGTTACGTACTACTGCTACGGAATAAAATTCGCCTTCAGAATAATCGCCCT
>NZ_DATCVJ010000558.1:0-3576 GCF_036566945.1 Chitinophaga sp.
CCTGTAAAAGTAAATGGGAAAAAACACAACCAGCGGTAGAAAAAATTACTGAATCAGTATATGCATCCGGTATTATTAAAAGCAGGCATCAGTACCAGGTATTTTCAAAGGTAAACGGGCTGATTGTAAGCATCCCCGTTACGGAAGGAGATACCGTGAAAAAAGGTGATCCCCTGATGGTGATACTGAATGAAACGGCAAAGCTGAATACGGAGAACGCCGCCCTCTCCGCCGCCTACGCCTCGGTGAGCGCCAATGAAGATAAACTTAATGAGCTCAAAGTAAATATTGATCTCGCCAGAAATAAACTGAACAATGATTCGCTGTTGATGACCCGCCAACGCCGGCTCTGGCAGCAGCAAATAGGAAGTCAGCTGCAGGTAGAACAGGCAGAACTGGCCTATAAAAGTTCCCTCACCGCCTATAACGTAGCGGTATTTAAATACAACGATCTGCAAAAACAACTCCGCTTCGCAGCCAGTCAATCGGGTAAGAACCTGGAAATAAGTACCACCCAGAAAAATGATTATATAGTTAAAAGCGATATCGACGGGCGGGTGTACAGCCTGCTGAAAAAAGCGGGAGAAATGGTGAATACACAAAACCCGGTAGCCGTGGTCGGCGCCGCCAACGATTATTACCTGGAACTGCAGGCAGATGAATATGATATTGCCCGCATCCGGCCCGGACAAAAAGTATTTATTACGCTGGATAGCTATAAGGGACAAGCGTTTGAAGCAGTGGTGGAAAAAATTTATCCGATCATGAACGAAAGATCCCGGTCTTTTACGGTAGATGCCCGCTTTATTACCATACCTCCGGTGGTGTATCCCAATCTCACCCTCGAAGCCAATATCGTTATTCAAACAAAAGATAAAGCGTTAACCATCCCCCGTAATTATTTACTGGAAGATGATTACGTCATGCTGGAGAATAAAGAAAAGAAGAAGGTGGTAACGGGACTAAAGGATTATCAGCAGGTAGAAATCATCAGCGGCCTTACTGCAACAGATGTTATTATTAAGCCGGTGCCATGAACCACAAATTAATTTTCAGTATCTCATTTTCGTTGTTGCGTGCCCGTTGGAAACAAACGCTGGTAGCGGCAGTGGGTGTTACTTTCAGTATCACCATGTTTATTGCGCTCCTGAGTTTTATGACCGGCTTAAATGGATTGCTCGATGGACTGATATTGAATAGAACACCACATGTGCGTTTGTATAACGATATCAAACCCAGCAAGCATCAACCTATCAACGTATCCGGTGCGTATCAGCAATATCACAATTTTATTAAGTCCGTTAAATCAGCCAGTGGCCGTCAGGAAATATTTAACAGCGGCGCCATTATGGAGGTACTGAAGCAGGATAACAGGGTACTTGGTTTCGCACCCAAAATCATTGCGCCGGTGTTCTTTACCGCAGGCACCATCGATATTACCGGCGTGGTGAATGGCATCGATGTGCAGGCAGAAAGCAACCTGTTTCATTTTAATGATTACATCATTACAGGTAAAGCCATCGACCTGAAAAATGTACCTAATAGCATTATTCTCGGAAAAGGGGTAGCAGATAAATTGCTGGCAGATCCCGGAGATGTAGTACAGGTCACTACTTCCCAGGGCGATATTATGCCGCTGAAAGTAGTGGGTTACTTTCAGTCGGGCTTGCAGGACTTTGATAAAGTACAATGCTATGCCTCCATTAACACCACACAGAAACTACTCGGCAAGCCCAATAATTATATCACCGATATACAGGTGAAACTGAAAGACCTGAATCAGGCGCCTGCCGTGGCTAAAGAGTATGCAGCGCTGTTTCAGGCTGATACGGAGGATATTCAAACCGCTAATTCGCAATTTGAAACCGGCAGTTTTATCAGAACATTGATTTCTTATTCGGTAGGTATTACCTTGTTAATCGTAGCTGGCTTCGGCATCTATAATATCCTGAACATGATGATCTACGAAAAAATGGATGCCATTGCCATCATGAAAGCCACCGGTTTTTCCGGCAGTGATGTAAACCGGATCTTTATTGTGATTGCGCTGAGTATTGGACTGGCAGGCGGTTCGGTAGGATTGGTGTTGGGCTTTGGCTTATCCGCTATCATTGATCAGGTGCCGTTTAGAACGGCGGCATTGCCCACCATTACTACTTTCCCTGTGAATTATAATCCGGCCTTTTATTTTATCGGAGGCATATTTTCACTGGTGACCACTTATTTTGCCGGTTACTTTCCTGCAAGAAAGGCCAGCAAGGTAGATCCTGTAATTATTATAAGAGGAAAATAAGATGAGCGACGTTATTCTGCAGGCCAGTCATATCAATAAGTATTTTCACGATCCGGTCACCGTGCCGGTATTGAATGACCTGAGCATGTCTGTCAACAAAGGTGAGTTTGTGGCGGTAGTCGGCAAATCAGGTTGCGGTAAATCTACCTTGCTATATATTTTATCGACCATGGACACCGACTATGAAGGGCAGATCTGGATTGAACAGGAACTGGTCACCAATAAAAAAGAAAAGCAACTGGCGGCCATCCGCAATGAAAAAATAGGATTTGTCTTTCAGTTTCATTACCTGCTGAATGAATTCAGTGTACTGAAAAATGTAATGCTACCTGGGCTGAAGCTCAACAAATATTCGGAACAGGAAGTAGAACACCGCGCCATGGAACGCTTGCGCATGCTGAATATGGAAGATCTGGCCATGAAAAATGCCAACCAGCTTTCCGGCGGACAAAAACAAAGAGTTGCCATTGCCCGCGCATTAATAAATGATCCCGCCATTATCATGGGGGATGAACCTACGGGCAACCTGGATAAGAAAAACGGACAGATCGTGTTTGACATCTTCCAGGAGCTGGCAGTACAATACCATCAAACCCTGCTGATCGTTACGCATGATCCGGAGTTTGCTGAAAATACCAACCGTATTATTGAAATGGAAGACGGGAGGATTATCCGTCAATAACTTCACAATAATTTCTTCGCGGCATCTTCCCAGTTCATAATCCGTTCGTAGCCTTCTTCATGCACATTATGATGACCATGATACAGGTAAGCCTTGCCTTTGAAATGCGTGAAATTACGTGTCAGGTCATCGATCATGATGTCTGTTTGCGCAATGGACTTATCGCCGCAAAAGCAATACTGTTGCCAGGTCAGGAAAGGAAAGAATTCCTGCAGCCAGTCGTATTTATCTTTCAGGGAGTTGGGAAACTCCATGGCGGCGGAGAGGATATATACTTTGTACTTTTTATTTAATTCTTTTACTACTTCCTGCGCGTTGGGAAATATTTCCAGGTCACGGAAAAATCCGGGGGTGTTGAGGTATTCTTTTATTTTTACTTTATGCTCCTCCGGTAAAATATCAGAGAGGGTTTTGCCGTGAAGTTCTTCGGTGGTGAATGTTTGGCCGTAATCCCTGTAATACCATGCCCTGGCTTTTTTGATCGGATCGGCAATGGTTTCGTCCATGTCTATGGCAATAGATAGTTGCATCGTTTCCAATTTTTAATGCAGCTAATATAATAAAAAAAGAGCGGAGGGGATCGCCTTCGGCGATTGTCTTT
>NZ_DATCVJ010000559.1:0-7247 GCF_036566945.1 Chitinophaga sp.
TTACTTTTATAGATTTAAAAAAGATTTGGGAAGATGAAAGCGGGTGTCCGCTCTCGTCTTCCCAAATCTTTTTTAATCAAAATGTAATCGTGAAAATCATCTAAATCAGTATCATCCTGGTCAAGACAAAAATTCGCGCACAGTATTTGTAAATCCCTATCTTTACTATAGCGATTAACTGCAGATGAAGTACAAAATATATATTATCAGTTTGTTATGCGGATCTGGAATGTGCTTATTGTTAGCCTGTGTCAATAAAAAAAAGCATACCGCCCCCAAACAAAAACAGATTGTAGCAAACATCAGACAGCTCGATGAAGTGATTACAGATAACATCACAGAACGTTTGTCTGCGCTGAAAGACAATGAAGGTGAATTGGAAGACAGCCTGTTGGCATTCCGTCCCTCCGCTATTCAGGAATTTTATGGCTCCGACAAGCCCTCCGGACATTGGTCCAGGGATGGTGTAGTCAATCCCGCTGCGGATTCGATGTTGTATATGATACAGCATGCGGAAGACGTAGGGTTGTTGCCTGCCCAGTACCATGCATCTGCGCTCACCGCTGCCCTTGAGCAGATCAATGGAGATGCCACTGCTAAAAAGGATGCGGCTTTATGGGCAAAAGTAGATGTCCTGATGACTGATGCCTTTATGAAAATGGCCTCAGATCTTCGTTTCGGCGTAGCGCCACGTGACAGTGTTACACTCAAACAAGATTCGTTGTTTACAGACACACAACTGATCACCGCACTGCAACAGGCGTTGGCCGACAAAGACGTTTCCGTTATCCTCCACGCGCAGGAACCTGTACATGCAGGTTATGTGGCCCTGAAGGAAGGGATCCAAACTTTCAAATCAAAATACTCGAATTATCACTGGGATACGTTACCGCTGAACTACACGGATACCGCGGCTTTCCGGCAATTGGTCATCAATCGCCTGGTACAAAGCGGTCATCTGGACACTACAGGACGTGCCACGGATACGACTATATTAAAAACAGGGATTAAAGCTTTCCAGAAAGAATTTAATATTTATCCGGATGGTATAGCGGGTAAAAGAACGGTAATAGCATTGAACCGTTCTATGCACGACTGGATTATGCAGGCGGCTGTAAATCTGGACCGGTGGCGTAAACTGCCGGATACTTTACCCTCGCAGTATATTATGGTCAACTTGCCTGGCTATACATTAAGAGTGGTTGATAGTGGAGAAGTAAAACTGGAATCGCGTGTAATTGTGGGTACCCCACGTACGCGTACCCCATTGCTGAACTCCTATATGACTAACTTTATGATGTATCCCTACTGGCGGGTACCATATAGCATTGTGTTCAAGGAAATGTTGCCGGCCATTAAAAAGAATGTAGGCTATCTGGCTTCTAAAAATCTGGAAGTCATTGATAAGGACGGTAACACCGTGGATCCCGCTACCATCGACTGGTCTAAGCTGAGTAAGGGTCATTTCCCCTATGTGCTGCGGCAGATGGATGGTATTGATAATTCATTGGGCATCATGAAATTTAATTTCCGTAATAAATACAGTGTATACCTCCACGATACCAATAACCGCGGCTTATTTAAAAATTCTATGCGCGCCATGAGTCATGGCTGTGTGCGGGTACAGCAATGGGATAGCCTGGCGCAGTACCTGGTGCGTGCGGATAGTGTAAGACATAGCGGCGATAGTATCCGGGTATGGTTGGCGCGGGAAGAAAAGAAACAGGTAGATCTGCCTAAACACATTCCTATTTACCTGCGTTACTTTACCGCAGAAGGGCAAAATGGCAACCTTGTTTTCTTTGATGATATTTATGGAGAAGATAAAGTATTACGCAAGAAGATGAAATTATAAACAGCAGTTAGCTTTTAGCTATTAGCCTTTAGCAAAAATGCAGCGGAGAACATAGCATATATGTTACTCTTCGCTGCATTTTTGCTAAAGGCTAATAGCTAAAGGCTAATAGCTAAAAGCTAAAAGCTAATAGCTAATAGCTATTCTTATGCGAGTTTCGCTTTCAGTGCTGTATCCAGTGCATCCAGGAACTCTTCGGTGTAGAGGTAATGTTTACCATGTTCTACTTTATTACCGTGGATACAAACGGCCAGATCTTTTGTCATTTTACCACTTTCTACGGTTTCAATACAAACCTGTTCCAGTGCAGTACAGAAGTTGATCAGTGCCTGGTTATTGTCCAGTTTACCACGGAATTCCAGACCGCGTGTCCAAGCAAAGATGGAAGCGATAGGGTTGGTAGAAGTTGGTTTGCCAGCCTGGTGTTCGCGGTAGTGGCGGGTAACAGTACCGTGTGCGGCTTCTGCTTCCATTGTTTTACCATCAGGAGTGATGAGGGTAGAAGTCATCAGACCGAGGGAACCAAAACCTTGTGCTACTGTATCGGATTGTACATCGCCATCGTAGTTCTTACAGGCCCATACAAAGTTACCATGCCATTTCAGTGCGCTGGCTACCATGTCATCAATCAAACGGTGCTCATAAGTTAAGCCGTTTGCTTCGAAGGTAGTTTTGAATTCCTGTTGATAGATTTCTTCGAAGATATCTTTAAAGCGGCCATCATATTTTTTCAGGATGGTGTTTTTTGTACTCAGGTACAAAGGCCATTTTTTCATCAGTGCCTGGTTGAAACATGCACGTGCAAAGCCTTTGATAGATTCATCGGTATTGTACATTGCCAGTGCAACGCCATCACCTTTGAAGTTGTATACTTCGTGTTCAATCACTTCACCATTTTCACCTTCAAATTTGATGGTGAGTTTACCTTTTCCTTTTGTAACGAAATCGGTAGCGCGGTACTGATCACCGAAAGCATGACGACCAATACAGATAGGAGCAGTCCAGTTAGGGACGAGACGTGGAACGTTGCTCATCACGATAGGCTCACGGAAAACGGTACCATCGAGGATATTACGGATCGTACCATTAGGTGATTTCCACATTTGCTTCAGCTTGAATTCCTTTACGCGGTCTTCATCCGGTGTAATGGTAGCGCATTTGATACCTACGCCTACTTCCCTGATCGCATTGGCTGCATCAATGGTCACCTGGTCATTGGTAGCATCACGATGCTCCATGCCCAGATCATAATATTTAATTTCAACATCCAGGTATGGAAGTATCAGTTTGTCCTTGATGAATTTCCAGATGATGCGTGTCATCTCATCACCGTCCAGTTCGACTACCGGATTAGCAACTTTAATTTTTTCTGCCATTTCGGGTTTTTTAAAAAATTAGATTAAAAGCAATTCGCAACAATTATTCAAGCGGGTCCCTTTCGGGATAATCACGAAAAATACGAATAGCTATGATAAAAACAAAATAAGGGAAAGGTATTTTTGGGAGCATAAGGCTTAAAGCATAAAGCAAAAAGCTATTGTAGCGGATGATTAACGCGAATTTTATATTATCGCTCCGATCATTCGCTACAATAGCTTTTTGCTTTATGCTTTAAGCCTTACGCTTTACTACAGGTGCATTTGCTTGATCACTTCATCCGCAAATTCGCTGGTTTTTACCAGGGTAGCATCATCCATCAGGTTGTAAAAGTCGATGGTGACACGTTTGCGCATGATGGCGGTGCTGAGGCCATGAACAATGATTTCAGCCGCTTCTTTCCAGCCCATGTATTCCAGCATCATTACACCACTCAGAATAACAGAGGATGGGTTCATGGTGTTGGTGTTGGCAAAGCGTGGAGCAGTACCATGGGTAGCTTCAAATACGGCATAACCGGTAATGTAGTTGATGTTGGCACCGGGAGCGATACCAATACCGCCTACGGCAGCAGCCAATGCATCAGAAATATAGTCACCGTTCAGGTTCAGCGTAGCGACTACAGAATAATCCTGTGGTGCCAGCAGAATCTGTTGGAGGAAGTTATCTGCGATCACATCTTTGATCAGCAGTTTTCCTTTTGCCAGTTCTACTTTCAGTTCTTTGTTAGCTTCTTCTTCACCCAGTTCTTTCTTGGTTTTTTCCCAATGTTCCCAGGTGTATACATAGTCGCCAAATTCTCTTTCCGCCAGTGCATAGCCCCAGTTTTTGAAACCACCTTCGGTGAATTTCATGATGTTGCCTTTATGCACAATGGTTACAGAAGAACGTTTATGTTCCAGTGCGTAGCTGATAGCAGCACGTACCAGTCTTTCCGTTCCTTCTATAGACACGGGTTTGATACCCAGTGAAGAAGTTTCCGGGAACCTGATCTTTTTAACGCCCATTTCATTTTGCAGGAAATCGAGCAGTTTTTTAGCTTCAGGTGTACCAGTCATGTATTCTATGCCGGCATAGATGTCTTCCGTGTTTTCGCGGAAAATCACCATGTCAACTTTCTCCGGATGTTTCACTGGAGAAGGCACTTTGTTGAACCAGCGTACGGGCCTTACACAGGCGTAGAGGTCCAGTTCCTGGCGCATCGCAACGTTCAGGGAACGGATACCACCACCAACTGGAGTAGACAGGGGGCCTTTAATAGACACCAGGTATTCCTTCAACGCATCCAGTGTCGCCTTTGGCAGCCATTCACCTGTCTGCTGGAAGGCTTTCTCACCTGCCAGTACTTCTTTCCATTCAATTTTCCGATCACCACCATAGGCTTTTTCAACAGCCGCGTCGAATACACGAACACTGGCTTTCCAGATGTCCGGACCTATTCCGTCGCCTTCTATGAATGGTATGATTGGTTGTGCAGGGACCTGTAACAGGCCATTGTTCATCGATATTTTTTCTGCCGGCATAAAACGGTTTCTTTATGCGTTACGTAATTGTTGTAATCGCGTGCAAAGGTAACGCATTTACCTTTAAAGACAGGGTAGTTTCTTGTCTTAATTGTACAAATTCTCCAGCCGCATATAACTTTTTGCTTATGTTAGGATTAATGTTATTTTGCTGCACATTTTTCGGCAGCAACAAAATCTCAGATACCACCATGACTCCCATTACATATCTCGCGCTGGGCGATAGTTATACTATAGGTGAACAGGTAGCAGACAATGAACGGTTCCCCGTACAAACGGCCGTTCTCCTCCGTGAACAGGGCTATGCCGTAGCGGATCCGGAAATAATAGCTACCACCGGGTGGACAACCGATGAACTGGAAGCAGGCATAAGGGCTGCACATATTACACAAACATATGATATAGTCACGCTGCTCATAGGCGTCAATAATCAATACCGTGGCTGGCCTGTAGCGCAATATGAAAAGGAATTCCGGGAACTGCTGCTTAAAGCGATCGCCTTTGCCCGTAACGAACCATCCCACGTGGTGGTATTGTCTATTCCCGACTGGGGCGTTACACCCTTTGCAGCAGACCGCGACCAGCAACAGATTGCCATGGAAATTGATGCTTATAATGCGGCCAATAAAGCCATTGCACAGCAAATGAAGGTCCCCTACCTGGACATTACGGCTTTTACCCGCGAGGCTTCACACGATAAAGAACTGGTGGCCGCAGATGGTTTGCATCCTTCCGGAAAAGATTATGCCCGCTGGGCTGCCGCCCTGGCGCCATTGTTACAACAGGCATTGCACTAAGTAAAAAAATACGCTACATTCATATACAAGAAAACCTAAACCGATGGAAAGCCATATCGTTAAAATTCTTGCGGTTACCCCAGTAACGCACAATGTTCGTCAATTTACAGTGGAAAAGCCTCAGGGGTATACCTTTGTCCCGGGTCAGGCTACCGAAGTGTCTATCAATAAACCCGGATGGGAAGAAGAACGACGACCCTTTACGTTTACCAGTCTTACTGAATGGGAACAGCTGGAGTTTACCATTAAAATATATGATGAGCACAACAGCGTTACCCATGAACTGGGGCAGCTAAAAGCCGGAGATGAACTGATCCTCCACGATGTATGGGGTACTATACATTATAAAGGAGCCGGCGTATTTATAGCTGGTGGCGCCGGTGTAACCCCATTTATTGCCATCTTCCGTGATTTACAACACAAAGGACAGCTGGGCACTAACCAGTTGATCTGCTCCAACAAAACCCTGGGTGATATTATTTTGAAAGACGAGTTTGAAGCCATGCTGGGCAAGCGTTTCATCAATACACTCACGGCACAGGAAGTGCCGGGCTTCGATCATCATACCATTGATGAAAGCTATTTAAGGGAGAAGATTACCGATTTTAATCAGCATTTCTATATCTGTGGCCCCGATCCCATGGTACAACAATTGAAAGCGATCCTGACTAAACTGGCCGGCAGCGAGGCGCTGGTCACTGTGGAGATCTGAGGAGCCGCTGTGATACCGGTATACCGCTGTAAAATGCCGGTAGGGGGTAGCTTGTGTTGACCGGCTAAAAATGGCCGGCTGTTTTTACCGGTAATTTCCTGCTTTTTACCGGTAAGTGTACCTGATTAGCCTAAACGCTGTTTTGAAAGAAAAGAACCCGCTCTACATTTGTATCATAAATAACAAGACAAATGAAAAACGAAGATATCGAGGAATCAAGGAAAAAGAGCCGGGCAGTCGGAGGTATTATCCTGGTAATCATAGGCACTGGCCTGTTATTACAGCGTTTGAATATTAAAGGCATTCCCGACTACGTATTTTCCTGGCAGATGCTCCTCATTGCCATTGGTGTAGTGGTAGGTTTCCGACACAATTTCCGGGTAGGTGGATGGATGGTGATGGTAGCAGTAGGCGGTATTTTCCTCGCCGGAGAAATCCAGTCATGGCCTTACGACACTGCACAATTTATATGGCCGGTAGTGATGATCGGAGTAGGTATTATCGTGATCTTTAAACGAAATTACTCCACGAAGGAATGGGCCGAGCGGAAGAAACAGTACGGCGCCAGCATTACCTCTGCCAGCGGAGATGATGTGATTGATGCGACAGCGATTTTCGGCAGCGTGGATAAAGTAATTATGTCTAAAAACTTCAAAGGGGGCGATGTGACTTCCATTTTCGGAGGCACTGTACTCAATTTTATGAAGGCAGATATAGAGGGCACCGCCACATTAGATGTGACGGCCATAATGGGAGGATGTGAAATCATTGTGCCTGCGAACTGGAAAGTGAAAGTAGATGTGACCACCATCATGGGCGGTGTGGATGATAAGCGGTACCTGGATGTGATCCCCAACACTGGTCCGGAAAAACTACTGATTCTGACAGGTACCTGTATCATGGGCGGCCTGGAAATAAAAAGTTACGCTTAAGGAAACCACCATATCTCACTCTTCTATCTCCAACTTTTAAATCTTTTTTTA
>NZ_DATCVJ010000560.1:0-4272 GCF_036566945.1 Chitinophaga sp.
AACGCGGCCATAGCAGCGACGGAAGAAGCATGCTGCCACCATCTTATGGTTCCGGTCCCGATACGAGCAATGCCGCAGGTACCGGTTATTTTAGCCGCAATGATTTTATCGAAATTCTCCGCTATGCAACAGCCAGGCATATACGCGTATTGCCGGAAATAGAAAGTCCAGGTCATGCACGCGCAGCCGTGAAATCAATGGAGTCCCGCTACTACCGCCTGAAAGCAGCCGGTAAAGAGCAGGAAGCCAATGAATATTTACTCACCGATTTGCAGGATAAATCTGATTATCATTCTGTACAATACTGGAATGATAACGTGATGAACGTAGCACTGCCTTCTACTTATCGTTTCCTCGATAAAGTACTGGAAGAACTCCAAACGATGTATAAAGAAGCAGGGGCGCCACTCTCCGCTGTACACATGGGTGGTGACGAAGTACCTGGCGGTGTGTTTGAAAAATCACCTGCCTGCATCGCTTTAATGCAACAGGATAAATCCCTCACCAACGTAAATGATCTCTGGTACTATTACTACCGTAAAGTAAACGACCTGGTGAAGGCCCGCGGCTTAACAGTCGCCGGATGGGAGGAAGCAGGGATGCGTAAAACTTCTCTGAACGGAGATGCGCAAAGTATTCCTAACCCTGATTTTGTGAATGATAATTTCCAGTTGAACGTATGGAATAATGTGATCGGCGGTGGTCAGGAAGATTTATCATACCGCCTGGCAAATGCTGGTTACAAAGTGATTTTATCAGGTGTGAGCAATTTCTATTTTGATATGGCTTACATGAAATCTTTTGATGAACCAGGTTTTTACTGGGGTGGTTTTGTAGATGTGGATAAGCCTTTTTATTTCATTCCATTTGACTACTACAAAAATCAAAAAGTAGACGGCAGAGGTAATCCGGTAACCGCGGAGCTGTTTGTAGGTAAAGACCGTTTAACCGGTTTTGGCGCCTCCAATATTCCCGGTATACAAGGGCTGCTGTGGAGCGAAACGGTGACCAGCTCTGACCGCATGGAATACATGATGCTGCCTAAATTACTGGGCCTTGCAGAACGTGCATGGGCGCAGGACCCAGCCTGGGCTACCGAAAAAGATCCGGCGAAGGCAGATGCAATGTACGCACAGGCATGGAGCGTATTCAGCAATGTAATGGGTAAACGCGAAATGCCCCGCCTCGATTATTATGATGGTGGTTTCAACTGGCGTATTCCTACCGCTGGTACATCAATAGAGAATGGTGTAGTATCCGCTAATGTACAAATGCCTGGTCTGCAGATCCGGTATACTACTAACGGTGAAGAGCCTACGTTAAAAAGCCCGTTGTATACAGTGCCGGTTTCCGCTGGTGGAAAAATCGTGAAACTGAAGGTGTTCAGCACACGTGGCCGCAGCAGCAGAACGACTACTGTAAAGGTTCCTGTGGCAGAAGCTCAGATGCGGACCAATAAGTTATAGCCGAAAGCTATTATAGCGATTTTTTGTCTTACTCAGGATTATACTGATTTAGATGATTTTCCAGATTTTGTTTTTACAGGATTAAAGAAGATTTTGGGAGATATGAGCGGATAAAAATTCGCTTATATCTCCCAAAATCTTTTTAATCTTCCAAAATCATAAAAGTAAAAATCTGGAAAATCATCTAAATCAGTATAATCCTGAGCAAGACAAAAAATCGCATTTCCCCGTTCATCCATTTTTTACCTCCTCCCTTATCTGTTTTTGTATTTTGTTTGTTCAACCGATAACGACCTGATGTTCCGTATTATTCCACTCATATTTTGCTGCAGCCTTTTTGGTATCACTGTAATGGCGCAAAAGAAAAACGAATCCTATCAACTACAGATGCGTAAAGCGGTTTCACCGGTGAAGATAGATGGTGTGATAGATGAAGCAGCATGGCAGCAGGCCGATGTCACTACACAATTTCATATGGTATTACCGATGGATACCAGTTTGGCAAAACTCCGCACCGATGTACGAATGACGTACGACGATAAGAATATTTACCTGTTAGTAGAAAACTATACTACGGGAGACGGACCATATATGGTGGAGTCGTTGAGAAGGGATTTCGCTTTTCTGAAGAATGATAATTTCCTGTTGTTCATGGATCCGTTTGATGATCAGACCAACGGTTTCAGTTTTGGAGCGAATGCCGCCGGTGCGCAATGGGATGGATTAATGTATGATGGCGGAAAAGTAGATTTGAGCTGGGATAACAAATGGACTTCTGTAGTGAAAAATTATCCGGATAAATGGGTGTTTGAAGCGGCCATCCCTTTTAAAACCATCCGGTATAAAAAAGGGATCACCAAATGGGGAATCAACTTTAGCCGAAACGATCTGAAAACAACGGAGAAGTCGGCCTGGGCGCCGGTACCCCGGCAGTTTGCCACAGCATCACTGGCTTATACCGGTAGCCTGGTATGGGATGCGGCCCCGCCGGAAGCAGGCGCCAATGTATCATTGATTCCTTACCTGTTGGGTGGAGTCTCCAAAGATTATGATAAGGGCACCAAAGAAGCGTATCGCCGCGATGCAGGGCTGGATGCTAAGGTAGCGGTGACTTCTTCCCTGAACCTGGATTTGACCGTGAACCCTGATTTTTCACAGGTAGATGTAGATAAGCAGGTAACCAATCTCGATCGCTTTGAGTTGTTCTATCCTGAAAAGCGGCAGTTCTTCCTCGAAAACGGGGATCAGTTTTCGAATTTTGGGTACACCACTATTCGTCCTTTTTTCTCAAGGCGTATAGGGCTGGGCGGTGTGCCTATCCGTTTTGGTGCGCGGTTGAGTGGAAAGCTTAATAAAGACTGGCGCCTGGGCGTGATGAATATGCAAACCGGTAAACAGGAAGAAACGGGGTTGCCGGCGCAAAACTTTACGGTAGCGGCTTTGCAGCGCCGGGTATTTTCCCGCTCTAATCTGGGCTTCATTTTTATCAATAAGGAATCTGTTAACTATGATCCGTCCAAGGTGACTGAGCAGCAGCCGGTCTATAATAAATATAACCGGAATATGGGCCTGGAGTATAACCTGGCTTCCTCCAATAATTTCTGGACGGGCAAGGCCATGCTCCTGAAATCGTATAGTCCGGGTAAAACGGGGCATGATATGGCCCATGCAGCCAACCTGCAATACACCAGCAAGGAATGGAATATAGGTTGGCAGCATGAGTATGTGGGGCGCAATTACAATGCAGAAGTGGGCTATGTACCGCGGCAGGGCTATATGAAAATAGCGCCGCAAATCACCCACCTGTTTTTCCCTTTGTCCGGCAAGGTGCTGAGCCACGGACCACAGGTAACCAGTACCTGGTTCTTTGATGAAAGGAATTTTCATCGTACCGATAATGAAACCATCCTTAACTATGGCATTGTATTTCGTAAGCGGAATACGTTGAATGTGTGGGCTTCCAATACCTACATTCAGTTATTGCAGCCATTTGATCCTACCAATACGGGTAAGGATAGCCTGCCTACCGGCTCTCAGCATAACTGGAATACCGTGGGAGCTGATTACGTATCCAAGCCCCAGAGTTTGTTCACGTATGCGTTATCTGCCCGTTATGGAGGGTATTATGCAGATGGTACCCGGTTGATGACCAATACGGAGCTGGGATATCGTTTCCAGCCTTACGTGAGTATTGCGCTAAGCGCCAATTACAATTATATTAACCTGCCCAAACCCTGGGGCATCAATTCTTTTTGGTTGGTAGGCCCCCGTTTGGATGTGACCATGACCAACACTTTATTTTTTACAGGCTTCATGCAATACAATGGTCAGCAAAAGAATATGAACCTGAATACCCGCTTCCAATGGCGTTACAGGCCTGCGTCAGACCTTTTTATCGTGTATACGGATAACTACCTGCCCGAGCCTTTTTTTGTGAAAAACAGGGCGTTGGTGCTAAAACTGGTGTACTGGTTTAACATTTAAATCGGGTTTCGTATTAACAGTTAAGAATCGATTAACACTTCTGTATTTTATTCCTGCTAACATTGCACCACTAAATTGGTGTATCAGACGGCTATACCCGTTAAAATATACATTAAGTTTTCATTTACTATCGTTGTGAATATTATCTCCCTGTGGTTTTTACCATGGGGATTTTACCATTTAAAATCATTGTTGTCCGGGTAAATTGAATATAACATGGCCTGTATTCCTTTTCTGATAAGGAATACAGGTTCTTAAATTATTGTATGAAAATCCAGGGAAGCTCCCTGTTATTTATCAGGGAGAAAAACCTAACCCTATT
>NZ_DATCVJ010000561.1:0-4264 GCF_036566945.1 Chitinophaga sp.
TCAGCTCTGCATAATCTGCTTCTGTCAGCGTTTTCCAGCCAATTTTCCGCATATCATATACCAGTGATTTCACGTCTTTATATTTTTCCACACCGGCCGGGGTTAACTGTAAATATACCTTGCGCCGGTCGATCACATCCGCTTCTCTCTTTACCAATCCTTTCTTGACCAGCAACTCAATAATGCGCGAAATGGTGGTAATATCCTTGGAGGTATTACGGGCCAGCTCGTTATGGGTAGTTTTTTTATGCTTATAAAGGT
Source organism: Chitinophaga sp. (assembly GCF_036566945.1). GTDB lineage: Bacteria > Bacteroidota > Bacteroidia > Chitinophagales > Chitinophagaceae > Chitinophaga. The sequence goes on from NZ_DATCVJ010000561.1 coordinate 262, forward strand.
TCTCTATCAGCAACCATTGATCCACTGTAATGTCCTTCTGATGGGCATCGAACATCTTTTGCCAATAGTTGCGTAATTTTTTGAGCGTAGCATCCAACTTAAAAAAAGAGGGATTACTGACGAAAGTATCAGCCATATTAATTAATTTGCATTAGCAACTGTTGCTATGGCAACTATTGTTTTTGAACCACCATCATCACCAAAACAGTCTTATTGTGTTTAAAGATAGCACAAGCGTTTCAACTTTTAAAACGCCAGCCTCTAATCCGGGAGGTAACAGCGGCGAAAAGGCTGAATTATTAACAGCCTGGCGCCTGATGTGTGAGGCGGGTAGTATGGCCGTTACCTACGAGGCTAACCGGTCCATCTGCAAATATGTTCACTCCACTTCGCGGGGCCATGAGGCCATACAAATAGCCACCGGCCTGCAATTGCGGCCATGGGATTTTGTAAGCCCATATTACCGCGATGAAAGCATGCTGCTGGCCATGGGCTTTACACCCTATGAGTTAATGCTGCAATTACTGGCCAAAGCAGACGATCCGTTTTCCGGGGGAAGATCTTATTACAGCCATCCCAACAGCAAGGTGGCTGATAAACCACAAATTCCCCATCAGAGCAGTGCTACCGGGATGCAGGTAATCCCTACCACCGGCATGGCACAAGGCATACAATACCTGGAACAGATTGATTCCCAGCTGCTGAAAACTGGTCCGGAGGGAGAACTGCCCGTGGTAGTATGTTCCCTTGGCGATGGCAGCGTAACGGAAGGCGAGGTGAGTGAAGCCTTTCAGTTTGCCGTACTGAAGCAACTGCCGGTTATTTATCTCATACAGGACAATGACTGGGGAATTTCCGCTACCGGTGCAGAAGTGCGCACCATGGATGCATATGAATACGCCGCCGGTTTTAAAGGGCTGGAACGCATGCGGGTAGACGGCAGTGATTTCACCGCCAGTTATGCCGCCATAGAAACAGCCATCAATTACGTTCGCCAGGAACGCCGTCCTATATTGGTGCAGGCCAACGTGCCGTTACTGGGGCATCATACTTCCGGTGTCCGTAAGGAATGGTATCGTACGGCGGAAGACCTGGAAAACCATGCTGCCAATGATCCGTTGCCGAAGCTCAGGGCATTGCTGGTAAAACACGGTGTAAGTACCGAAGTACTGGACCAGATAGCAAAAACAGCTGCTGCCGATATACAGGCAGCTTTTGATAAAGCGGTGGCCGCACCCGAGCCTTCACCGGAAACGGTGCAGGAGCACGTGTTTGCACCTGCTGCCGTAACGGAAGAAAGTGGTACCCGCGTACCTGCCGGTAAAGCCAAAGTGGTCATGGTGGATGCGGCATTGCATGCGGTGGAAGAAATTATGCAGGCATATCCGGAAGCCATATTTTTTGGACAGGACGTAGGACGCAGGCTGGGAGGCGTTTTTCGCGAAGCAGCTACCCTCGGTGATAAATTTGGCGTTCATCGTGTATACAATACCGCTATACAGGAAGCGTATATTATAGGCGCTACTGCCGGTCTTTCTGCCGTAGGCGTAAAACCTATAGTGGAAGTGCAGTTTGCGGATTATATCTACCCGGGATTTAATCAGCTGGTGACAGAAATATCCAAATCATGTTATTTAAGTAATGGGAAATACCCGGTGCAAACGCTGATCCGCGTGCCTATTGGTGCGTACGGCGGTGGTGGTCCTTATCATTCCGGCAGTGTGGAATCTACCCTGCTGAGTATTAAAGGTATCAAGGTGGTGTATCCTTCCAATGCAGCCGACATGAAAGGCTTGATGAAGGCCGCCTTCCTTGACCCTAACCCGGTGGTGATGCTGGAGCATAAAGGATTATACTGGAGTAAAGTACCTGGTACGCTGGAGGCCATGACCGTGGAACCTGCGGCAGATTATGTGCTGCCAATGGGAAAGGGCAACGTGGTGCTACAGGCACATCCTAAAGACAAGGCCCAGGGAAATGCCCTGTGTGTGATTACCTACGGCATGGGCGTATACTGGGCCAAAGCCGCTGCCAAAGCATATCCTGGAAATGTTACGATTGTAGATCTGCGCACGTTGTTTCCGCTGGATGAAGCGCTTGTTTTTGACATGGTACAGCAACATGGTAAATGCCTGATCCTGACGGAAGAACAACTTAATAACTCTTTCGCGCAGGCACTCGCCGGCCGTATTCAAAAAGAATGTTTCCGTTTCCTGGATGCTCCGGTGTTTACACTGGGCGCCATGGATTTACCAGCGGTGCCACTAAATACCGGTCTGGAAGCGGCGATGCTGCCCACTCCCGCCAAAGTGGAAGCTGCTATCGCTGAATTATTAGCTTATTGATTAAAAATGTATGGGCAGATCTTTTCAAGTGCCCATACATTTTGTTAAAATGCCCTCCACCGGCGGTCAGTCTTTCATTATTCTTTCTATCTTTTAAGCATGAAAGCCAATGTTACTGACCTTGAAATAGAGAAGCAGTTATTACCCTTATTTGATACCACCGGAAATACCTATGCCCGGCGGGCACTCACTCACCTGCTGTTAACGTTGCCTGATACGCAGGAAGGCGTATACGAAAGGCAACGACTCCTGAAAGCATTTATTGACAACGGTTATATACATACCGAAATTACTTACTCCCGGCAAGACTTTGAGGAAGTATTACATTCCTTTACGAGGATCAATGATCAGTATTATTATTACGATAGTAATCATCTGATAGCTACCGCGCAACTATTGTGGCGTCGTCGTTACCGGCATTCCATGAGAAGCCGGCTGGCGCAGTTGGCGCTTTTTATGGAGGGGTTACAAATCTATTTTGAACAGATAGATCCGGCACTGTTTCCTTCCGCTTTTGGTGAGCGCATAACGGCGTTACAGCAATACCTGTCTATGTTTCATGCGAAGGAAGTTGCCCGTCGTATACGTAAGGACCGCTTTGGTGTAAGGGATCAGTTATTTCTGCTGGACTTGCTGAACCGCAAAATAGACGAAAAAACCGCCAGGAAGCATTGGGAAACTTTTTATGAATTTGAGGCGTGGTTATCGCTGGCGAAAGGCATTGTAAAACGTGGTTTTGTGTTCCCTGAATTCACAGCCGCCGGGGTGCAGATGAAAGATTTTTATCATCCGGCATTACAGCAGCCCGTTAAAAATGACCTCGATACAACCGGCACTGTTATGTTACTGACGGGGCCCAATATGTCGGGAAAATCAACCCTGCTGAAGGCGATCGGCATCTGTGTTTACCTGGCGCATGCCGGTGTGGGCGTGCCTGCCAGCTATTGCCGCTTACCGTATTTCGATTCGATTACCGTGATTATTAATCTCTCTGATGACCTGAAACATGGGTATAGTCATTTTATGATGGAAGTGCAGCACCTGAAGAATGTAGTACAGGAAGCCCACGGAGGCAAACGTTGTTTCGCGGTATTTGATGAGTTGTTTAGAGGCACGAATGTAGATGATGCCCTCGATATTTCACAACAAACGATCAATGGACTGAATAAATTTCATGGCAGTTTTTTTGTCATCTCTACACATCTATATCAGTTGCAACCGCTGCTGAGAGCCGTGAACGCCTGGTATATTGATTGTATATTGAAAGATCAGGTACCACAGTTTCTCTACCGCTTACGTGCGGGCTGGTCTGATTTAAAAATAGGGAGAATTATTTTTGAGAAAGAAGGATTGCCGGCGTTGTTGCAACGGACATAAAAAATTATTTGACTGTTTTGGGGGTAGTGCCTAAGGTGAAATTTACCGTAGCTGTTAAGCGTTTCATGGCAATAGCCAGTTGGTTTTCGACTGTTTTAACGGAGAGGTTTAGCACGGATGCTACCTCTTTATATTTCATGCCATTTTGTTTGATGAGGGTAAACACCATTCTGCATTTTGGCGGCAATTGCTGTACTGCAAATTCCATTTTACGAATCATTTCTGCAGAAATCATGAGCTGTTCGGGATTGCTATCGAAAGCAATTTCCATTTTTTCATCT
>NZ_DATCVJ010000562.1:0-2023 GCF_036566945.1 Chitinophaga sp.
AAGCAGCCGCTTTATTCGCTGTTGATCAACCATGTTGCAATGATAATAATTTATGGAAATATGCGGAGCAGGAAATAAAAAATGAACTTTTGGCGGTTGAGAGTTGTTGTAATTATTCAACCGTTAACAGCATGAATATAAGGAAACTATGCTATCTGGCCGCATTGATGCTAACTTTATATGCCTGTATAAAAGATGCCCCTGTTAATCCGGAAGCAGATATAGAAACTTTCAAAATTGACCGGCAATACTTAACCGGCGATGTTTTTATAGATCAGGTAAATTCTAAAATTATATTGTCACTCACACCGGAAGCCTTTGATAGTGGTGTAGTGCCCATCATTACTGTATCCACCGGCGGTAGTGTAGTGCCAGCGTCGGGCGACTCCCTAAAATTTAATGGTAGCAGTCCAATCAAATACGTAGTTACTTCTGCCAGTGGTGCGAATAAAAAAACCTATACCATTGTGGTAGCCAACATAGGTGTATTTGCCTGGGATTTTGAAAACTGGCTGCTGAATGATAAAGATAAGTATCAGTATCCTGTGGAAATAGACAGCAGCATAACAGATACCAGTATGTTATGGTCATCCGGAAATCCTGGTATTGCCTTATCAGGTGTAAAGAAAGATCCGCTGGAATATCCGTTGCGGGCCACCACAGACGCTTACCATGGAAAATATGCTGCTGAAATGGTGACACGTGCCGGTACGGATTTATCCAATCTTGTTGGCATCAAGTTATTTGCGGGCTCTCTTTTTCTGGGCGTGTTTGATCCTACCAATGCATTTGTAGCGCCCTTGAAAGCTACGCAATTCGGACAGCCCTATCTGGGGAAACCATCCCGTTTTACAGGTTATTATAAATATCAGCCGGGAGATAAATACCAGGATAAAGCTGGGAATATTATTGCGGGCATGAAAGACAGTTGTTCCATTTACGCGGTGTTATATTCAGGAACTGTACGCCTGGACGCGACTAATATTAACACGTCCAACAGGATACTCGCGCGTGCAGCTATACCGGATGGCGGCCCCAGGGCCGGATGGACAAAATTTGATGTGCCGTTTGTAGATGTACAGGCCTATTCCGGCAATGATAAAATGATGATGGCGATTGTAGCTTCTTCAAGTAAAGATGGGGATACTTACAAAGGGGCCGTAGGCAGTCGTTTGGTGCTGGACAGTCTGGAGATTGTGCCGCAATAAATTTTAACTATATCTGAGATTATGAATATAAAAATATCAGGACTGTTGCTGGGAATGCTGATGACAGCGACTACCTTATTTGCACAGGATAACGGAAACGAACAAACGAAAAATATCGGATTTAAACCTACGCTGGAACATCGTATCCTGGCGGGGTTTAATTTCGGTGCAACCGCACCGGTGGGCTTTCCAAACACCATCCGTAAAATAGAGGGCTACTGGCCGGAATTCAGCCCATCTCTGGGATATGAGTTGTCGTACCGTGCTACCTCCAGATGGGGGGCTGCCATAGCGATTAAACTCGATTACAAAGGAATGGGTACGAAAGATAAAGTACAATATTTTCCTACCATCATTACTACCAAGGATGGTGGCCGTTTCGAGGGCGATTTTAGTGGGGATAACAAAACTATTGTACGTAATGCGTACGTGTTTTTTCCGATCAGTGCGGTATTTACACCTAACGACAAATGGCGCTTTAATTTAGGCGGATATGTAGCATGGCTGTTCAGTTCCAATTTCCATGGTACCGTTTCCGATGGCTATATCCGCAATGGTGGCCCTACCGGGGAAAAGGTGATCATTTCAGAAGCGACGTTTGATTTTGGTACGGAAGTGCGTTCTTTCGACGCTGGTTTGCAGGGCGGTGCCGCTTACAAGGTGGGGAAAAAACTCAGCATTAATGGTAACCTGAACTGGGGCTTGCGTCCTATCTTTCCAAGTGATTTCAAGGGGATGTCGTTCCCGTTGTATAATATATATCTGACACTGGGCGTAGCGTATAAGATATAGCTTTTAGCTGTTAGCTTTTAGCT
>NZ_DATCVJ010000563.1:0-2753 GCF_036566945.1 Chitinophaga sp.
ATCCTGCGTTCCATTAATCGCCATAAACGGACATTTGATCTGTTTAAGGTACGTTAATGGATTGTATTTCAAAATTGATATTGCTTCCGGGCTGAGGCTGGCGTTATTCACCATCTCGGCTTCGGTCATTTCCTTTTTAACGGATTCGTCGGAGCTACGGTATAATTCCCTGATAATTTTTTCCGCCCGGGGTCTGATCACCTCCATACTGCTATCGCTTGCAAGCAGGTCCCAGTAAGGCTTCATGCGTTGGCGATCGGCCACAATAAAGCTATCAGACTTGCCTGCCATACTTTGTTTGATCGCCATTTGCTGATCTATCAGTTGCCGCCCATTTAATCCGACGCCCGCCATGGATATTACAAAAGCTACCCCGGGATTGTTTGCAGCTACGATCTGTGCTACAATACCACCTTCACTATGTCCCAGCAAGCCTACGGTGAGTGGGTCTATATCTCTTCTTGTTTTCAGATAGCCCATGGCGGTGCTCACATCATGTGCAAAATCAGTAATGGTGGCCGCATAATAATCACCGGTAGATTTACCTATGCCCCGGTCATCGAACCGCAGCGATGCAATACCATTCCGGGCAAAATAATCTGCCAGTACCAGGAACATTTTATGACCTGCTATTTCCTCGTCCCTGTTCTGTGGTCCCGATCCGCTGATCATCACCACTACCGGGTATCTGCCGGCAGCAGCAGGACGGGTAAAAGTACCGGAGAGGGAAACACTGTCTTTTATATTATTAAATCTAACTTCTTCCGTATGATAAGGATAAGGAGGTTTTGGTTCCTGTGGCCGCTTATACAGGTCTGCTTTGGTGATTTCTTTACGACCCAGATCTACCTGGTTTTCATCGCCGCCAAAGCTGGAAATTCCTTTAAACTGTTGCGTGGCCGGATCCCATACGCCGGCATATGAAAACCGGACTTCGTCTATGCGCAGGAGCAGGGTGTCTTTCCGGTAAACAACCGTTTCCAGTTCAAACGTTTCGCTATCTGCCAGGTCGGGTAATTCGATATGTCCTTTATATCCACCGGCGCCGTCCTTTTCCAGTTGCACTACCATGCGGTATTTATCGCCGTAGTAACGTTTAAAGGTACCGTACCATTTGCCGGCGATACCGGTATTATCCTGTGCCATCGCCATTGAACTTACCAGCACACCCAGCACCAACACCCAAAAACCTTTATACATATACGCGTTCCTCTTTTATGCTTTTAATTTTAAAACGCCCAGCAGGAGACTAATCCAGCCGGCGATAAAGAATACACCCCCAATAGGTGTAATGATACCAATTCCTCTTAAACCTACGTTGCCCGTCATTTTGAGCATAGTCATGGCATAAAGGGAACCGGAGAATAACACAATACCGATAATAAAACATCTGCCTGCCCATTCCAGCTGAGCGCCGGGGATTTGTGCAAAAAGAATACCGGTGGCAATTAAAGCAAATACGTGATAGAACTGATAAGTAACGCCTGTCTGAAAAGTAGATACGGTATCTGCCGGTACCAGCTCTTTCAGCTTATGCGCACCAAATGCACCTAAGATGACTGCCAATGCACCAAATATCGCCGCCCAAACTAAAAAACTTTTATGCATGCTATAAATTTTGCGTAAAGGTATCCAATGAAATATTATCAGATGTAATTATATGCCTGGATTGCTGATAAAAAGGAAGGCGTTCCGCCATTTTCTTTTCTACAAAGCTGATCAGGTCATCGTCTTCCACATCGGCTATCAGCGGGCGTTTGAACTTTTTGCGTTGCAGACGTTCTACCATGGCTTCCAGCGAAGGGTTGATCCAGATAGTCGTGCCATGTTCATTCATAAAATCCATGTTCTCCTGGAAACAGGGAGTCCCACCACCACAAGAGATCAGAAAGCTTTCCTGTTCAGATAAATCGCGGAGCAGCTTACTTTCCTTGTCCCGGAAATAATCTTCTCCTTTGGACGAAAAAATATCGGCAATCGCCATTTCTTCCGCTTCTACAATCACTTCATCCAGATCGTAGTAAGGAAGGTTCAGGTGATCTGCCAGTTGTTTACCCCAATAGGATTTTCCGGCACCCATAAAACCGAGTAAATATATCTTCATAAATAACGCAACAGTGCTTAATAAATTCTTTCCTCACGCAGGATGAGTCCATGCCAGGCATAGGTCATTTTCCATAATATATTGCAAATATAACCGCGTATTTGTATCCTCTTTGTTAAAATCGGCCGTAATAAAGCCAGCCTGTTGATAAACAAAGGGATGCAGTCTCATATTCTCTTTAAAATCAACGCTTCCCAGTCCGTACCACTTAAACATCGCTTCTTTGGCGCTCCAGCAGATTGTTTTATGAGGCAGTTCATGTGCCGGATCTATAAACGATCTTTCTGCCGGCGACAGGAACTTATGAGATACCCTTTCAATTTTTTGCTTCACCTCTTCAATATCTATGCCTACTGCTGCTTTGGTGCTTACAATAGCCGCCGCATAGTCGCCGCAATGAGAAATAGAAAAATGATAGCTATCACATACCAGCACTGGTTTACGGCTATTCCTCACGGTAATCTGATGAATGGGAAACGCCGGAAAAAGCGTTACCAGCAGGTATCTGCCCGCAAAGTGCTGGAGGCGCTTATGCGGATGATGAATCGATGGGCTGATGTTTACCTTCTCCCGGAAAAAAGCTTCGGCCTCTGTTATCTTCCACACACCCAGCTTCGTTTCCGGATCAATTTGTATCGTTCGTATTAAT
>NZ_DATCVJ010000564.1:0-2153 GCF_036566945.1 Chitinophaga sp.
TAGAAGATCCGGCTGTAACGGATTTGAGTGATGTAGGTACCGTGGCACGTATTGTTAAGCTCATTAAAATGCCCGATGGTGGCACCACTATCATTATACAGGGGCGTAAGCGCTTTAAAATAGATGAGATTGTGACGGAGGATCCGTACTTCAAAGCCAAAATCACGGTGATGCAGGATGAAGCTGCAGAAGATGATTCTGAGTTTGAAGCATATATTTCTTCCATCAAAGACCTGGCAGCCCAGATTATTCAGCTGTCGCCCAACCTGCCTTCAGAAGCCAGCATAATATTGAAGAACATTGAAAATCCATCTTTCCTGGTGCATTTTGTGTCTTCCAATCTTAATTCTGATCTGAAAGACAAGCAGCAACTGCTGGAAATTAACAACCTGCGCACCCGTGCGGAACTCCTGATGAAGCTGTTGCAAACAGAATTGCAACTGGCGGAACTCAAAAACAAGATCACCAACAAAACCAAGGCAGACCTGGACAAGCAGCAGCGGGATTATTTCCTGCAGCAGCAAATGAAGTCTATTAAGGAAGAATTAGGTGGTGATGCCAATGACAGGGAGCTGAAAGAAATGAAGCGTAAGGCAGAAGAAAAGAAATGGCCTGCTGCTGCTGCTGAAGCTTTTGCCAAAGGTATCGAGAAACTGGAGCGTATGCATCCCAGCACACCGGATTACAGCGTGGTGTATAATCACCTGGATCTTTTGCTGGACCTTCCCTGGGGCGAGTATACCACTGATAGTTATGACCTGAAAAAGGCGAAGAAGATACTGGACCATGATCATTATGGCATGGAAAAAATCAAGGAGCGCATCCTGGAATACCTGGCTGTACTGAAACTGAAAGGAGATATGAAGTCTCCTATTCTGTGCTTTGTTGGCCCTCCGGGTATTGGTAAAACATCGCTGGGCCGCTCTATTGCCAATGCCGTGGGTCGTAAATATGTACGTCTCAGTTTGGGTGGTTTGCATGATGAAAGCGAAATCAGGGGACATCGTAAAACCTATATCGGCGCCATGCCGGGTAGAGTGGTACAGTCTATCCGGAAGATTAAGTCATCCAATCCGGTGATGATCCTGGATGAAATTGATAAAATAGGTAACGATATGCGCGGCGATCCAAGTTCAGCATTGCTGGAAGTACTGGACCCTGAGCAAAACAGCACCTTTTATGATAACTATCTCGAACTGGAATTTGATCTGAGCCGGGTATTATTCATTGCCACGGCGAACAACATCAATTCTATTCATCCTGCGCTTCGCGACAGGTTGGAAATCATTGACCTGAGCGGTTATTCTATTGAAGAAAAAGTGGAGATCGCCAAAAGGCATCTGTTGCCCAAGCAAAAGGATGCGCATGGTTTGAAAGATACGAAGGTGAAAATCGGCAACCCGGTTATTGAGCAGCTGATTTCAGATTATACCCGTGAGAGCGGAGTACGTGAACTCGACAGGCAGTTTGCTGCTATTATGCGTAACATGGCCAAGCAACTGGCGATGGAGAAGCCTTTACCAGCCACCTTAACAGAGGCCGATTTACAGCGGATACTGGGCAAGCCCCGTTATTCCAATGAGATCTATAAGGTAGGGAATCCTCCGGGCGTGGCAGTGGGTCTTGCCTGGACATACGTAGGCGGTGATATTCTGTTTATAGAAAGCAGTCTGAGTGAGGGCAAAGGTGATCTGAAGCTGACAGGTAACCTGGGCAATGTGATGAAGGAATCGGCGGTAACGGCGCTGAGCTATCTGCATTCCCATGCAGTAGAACTCAAGCTGGACCCTAAGTTATTCACTACAAAGAGTGTACATGTACACGTGCCGGAAGGGGCAGTACCGAAAGATGGTCCGAGTGCGGGTATTACCATGCTCACCGCTTTGGCATCTGTGTTGACCGGCCGTAAGGTAAAATCCTATCTGGCGATGACGGGGGAAATAACCTTGCGTGGTCAGGTATTACCGGTAGGTGGTATTAAGGAAAAAATACTGGCAGCCAAAAGGGCAGGTATCCGGGAAATCATTCTTTGCTGGCAAAATGAGAAAGACATTAAGGATATTAATCCTTCCTATATCAAAGGAATGAAGTTCCATTATGTTCGGCAAATGAACCAAGTACTGGAAATTGCGTTATTAAAGAAGTAGCAACGC
>NZ_DATCVJ010000565.1:0-5097 GCF_036566945.1 Chitinophaga sp.
CTGGAAAGGGTTTTATGCGGATGTGCTGGACGAGCTGAAAATTGTAAAGACAACCGCCGCACAGCAACAACTACCTTATTACAGTGGTATTGCGCGCATACTCAGTACGTATGCATATGGTACACTAACGGATTTGTTTGGAGATATTCCCTATAAGGCATCTCTCTATGGAAATAATATTACCAACCCGGCATATGACAAGCAGGAAGATATTTACAAAGCCTTGCAGGAGCAGCTGGACTCGGCCATACTGGATCTTTCCGTACCGGCTACCGCCAATCTGGGTGTATTACCTGCATCTGATGATGTGATCTATGGCGGTAATGTGGAACGATGGAAATCACTGGCGTATACGCTGAAGGCACGATATGCGATACATCTCACTAAAATAAATGCCACAGATGCCGCACAACAGGTACTAAAAGCATTGTATGACGGTGCGCGATACAGGGGAATAGCAGATAATTCTTCCGATGCACTGGTGGTATTTGGCGCTGCTACCACGAACGCGAATCCTTTCTATCAGCAAAATACCAACCGCCCGGGATGGATAGGGCTGGGCGCCTCTTTTGTAAATCTGTTAAACGGAAATGAAGTAACGGATGCTGCCACCAAACCGGAAGGGCCGCTGGTAGATCCAAGGCGGGCGTACTTTGCCACGCCTTATCCGGCTGGCAGCAGTACCTTCCGCGGAAGCGCTCCGGGCGTACCTGGGGCCTTTTCAGTGATCGGCTCTTTTTATGGCACCGCTACTTCACCGGTGATCATCAGCAGTTTTTCTGAAGCGAAGTTCCTGGAGGCAGAAGCCAGATGGCGCATTAATCCCGCCGACCCATTGGTGAAAGTATCGCTGGAAGCGGCCATCCGTTCTTCTTTTCAGCGCGTGGTCAGCAATCCCGCTGATCCCTATGCTACCTCAGATAAACAACAGGCCTATATAACGGCAAAGGCTACACTGAGCGGAGTAGCTGCCAGCGACCTGAATACTATTGTCACCCAAAAATATATCGCGTTATTTCTGCAACCGGAAGCCTGGTCAGATTATCGCCGTACGGGATATCCGGCCTTGCCGCTGGCGCAAAACGCCACCAGCGTGGCTAATCCTAATGGGAAGATCCCGAGAAGAATTCCTTATCCACAAAACGAACAATCACTGAATAGAAACACACCGGCAGGATCAGGCTATCAAACGCCTGCACTGTGGTGGGACAAATAATCATTAAAATCTTCATTATGACAATTACAGATGTTGCTATACTGAGCAAGAAAATTGCCATCGGGATATTTATATTCCTGGTACCACTGATCATCATCGCCGGTACTATCTGGCTGTTACATTTTTTACTTAATCATCCTCATTGATCACAAAAAATACATTTTATGACAACAACAGCAAAAACACCCACACAGGTGATTCTGAAGGATTCCCTGATTAGTCTGCTGCTTTATGTATTGCCGATATCTTTGATGTTTCTGTGGTTTTACATCAGTGGCAGCAGGCCATGGGAAACCATTAGGACCGAACATCTTTCTTTCCGGGCGCCTGCATTGCTGGAGGCCGTATTTAATAACCTGAAAACCTGGGGGCTACCTGCCATCATGCTGGTGGTGGGCATTGTAGAGTTTTCCGTTGGCTTGTATGAAAACAGGTGGACCAAAAATGAACGTATTCTCGATATCGTTTGCTTCATTCTGCCGAAGATCGTATTGCGTCCTTTGATTGCTTACTTCGGGTTACAACTGTTGCCACTGGTACTGCCCAATGCAAAGGATGCCTTCGTGTGGGTGCCTTTCTGGTGGGCGTTTGCGATCATGGCCGTAGCCGATGATCTGACCCAATACTGGTATCACCGGCTGCATCATCAGCTGCCACTATTATGGCGATTCCATCGTACACATCATTCTGCCCCGTACATGGGAATGGCGATGGCCAGCAGGCAGAATATTATTTACACGATGTTTTTTTCGCAGATCTATCTGACCGTTGCACTGACTTATTTAGGATTGGGTTATGCCGCGCTTTTTGTGGGTGGCATTAAATCCCTGATTACCACGGCAGCGCATTCCAGCATAAAATGGGACAAACCATTTTATACAATCCGCTGGCTGAATCCCGTTGCCTGGGTGATGGAACGGGTTATTTCAACGCCGGCCACGCATCACGCACATCATGCCGATACGACCGATGATGGCATTGGAAATTATAAAGGAAATTTTGGAAATATGTTTTTTATCTGGGACCTGATTTTTGGAACAGGGATCATTACACGTCAGTATCCTGCGGCATATGGATTGAAACATTATAAGGAGGAAGAATGGTATGCACAGTTGTTGTGGCCTATTTTTAAATCAAAGAAAGCCGGCAGTGAGCTGGCGAAGAATGGACCGGAAGTAGGGGATGAGCTACCGGTGGAAGCTCCTGTGGCGCCGCCGTATGCTTTTTGGGAGAAGGAGGAGAACAGAACTCCGGTAGCCGTAAAGTGATAAAGATCGAAAATAACCCGTAATAAAGGTTACCCCCACGGGTAACCTTTATCCTTTTGTTAACCGCTTGTTATTTTGATTTCTTCATTTTTAAAAAAAAAGAAATCAGAGAATGCTTAAATTGCCGTCTATCACTAACACAGGGGATATTGCGCGGTGCCAACTTTCATATAGAAAAAGATGTATTGATCAGAATATCGGAGGGGGATGAAGATGCTTTTCGGCAACTTTTTTACGGCGTACTTCCCTGGCTGACGCCTTTTATCGGCAGTATGGTGAAAACGGGCGAAGGTACCCAGGAGATTGTGCAGGAAACATTTATCCGGATTTGGTTGAGCCGGGATAAACTGCCTGCGCTGCAGGAACCTAAGGCATGGATCATCCGGGTGGCTACCAATGAATGTTTTACCTATTTTCATAAACAGACTTACCGCCGCAAAATAAATCAGGTGCTGGAAGGCGCGACTGCCATGGACGCCAACGTTGGAGAAGACAGACTACAGATGAAGGAAACGCAGTTATTGATACAGCGTGCAGTAAATACACTACCACCCCAACGAAAAAAAATCTACCAGATGAGCAGGGAGCAGGGGCTGAAAACGCCTGAAATAGCAGATCAGCTACAATGCTCGCATAGCTATGTGAAAAATACCCTGACAGCAGCACTCAGCCATATCCGGGAGTATCTTACTGCCGCAGGGAAAATAATTCCGCTACTAATTTTATTTTCCTTAAACAGTTGATTTTAAGTTAGTTGAAGTCTTATTTGCAATTATTGAAAAAATAATTGTTCCCCGATGAGTACCAAATCCCTTTTTTACATTCTTTATCTTATTACGCGTTGTGATGTCATCACAATAGCGTGTCGCCTGTAATTTTTTACTACACGTTTTTGAAAATTCTATGGAACAAAGAATTGTATACTTATTACAAAAATGTAGCAACAATGATTTGACAGCAACAGAGGAGGCCGAGTTGAACACATTTTTTACTGATGAAAATAACCGGGAGCTGTTTAATCGCGAGGCGGCAGATCTGCTGGCAACAATGCCGGCAGACCAGGAGATCGATAAGGCGGTATGGGAGCCTTTGTTGTTAAATGTGTTGGAGGCAGATAAGGTATTTGAAAAAGAAGTAGCCAGCCGCAAAGTGAGATGGTGGCAGTATGCAGCCGCTGCGGTGCTGATGGGTGTTTTAGCGGGATTAGGATACTGGTGGCTGAACGACTCCAAACAGGCTCCGATACCACTTGCCAGTCATATCGGACCGGGTACGGACAAGGCTATTCTGCAATTATCCAACGGTAACAGCATTGTGCTGACAGATCAACAGAATGGTGTGGTAGGACAACAGGGAGGGGTACAGGTGGTAAAGCTCGACAGTGGATTTGTAGCTTATCAGGGAGGCAGCACCAGTAACAGCGACGAAGTAGCATTTAACACGCTTACTACGCCTCGTGGCGGACAGTTCAAGATCATGTTGCCCGATGGCTCACTGGTATGGCTGAATGCAGCCAGCGCATTAAAATATCCGGCTGTTTTTACGGGAGATAAGCGCGTAGTAGAGCTTACCGGAGAAGCTTATTTTGAAGTAGCAGTCAACGCCCGTCAACCATTTTATGTAAAGTCGAAAGGACAGGAAGTAATGGTATTGGGTACCAGCTTTAATATTAACGCTTACGACGATGAGCCTGTAGCTTCCACTACTTTATTGAGTGGAAAAGTGAAAGTAAGCGGCGCCGCATTTTCCGGAGTAATGCAGCCTGGAGAACAAATACAGCAAAAAGGGAGCGATCACTGGCAGCTGATCAGGAATGTGGATACAGATAATGTGATGGCATGGAAGAAAGGATTGTTTTCATTCAACCGGGCAGATGTGACTACCGTAATGCGGCAGCTGGCACGGTGGTATGATGTAACCGTAATATTTGAAACGAAAAACAGGCAACAGCAGTTTGTGGGAGAAATACCGCGGAATGTAAGCCTGGACAAAGCATTGGAGATTCTTAAATTTAGTGATATACACTGTGTCGTAACAGGAAGAACGATTAAGATTATTGATTAAATCAACCAATTATCATTATTTATTATCAACCAAAAACCAACCAACCAGTAATGAAAAAAAATACATCATGAAACAGAAAACAGAAGTGCTTGCAACACTTCTGTTTTTAATCCGGGTTTACCGATAACCATCCGACTAAAGACAACTTTATCAATTCACCCAAACATTACAAATGTATGCAATTAAGTAATTGCTATCGGCATTTCTTTGCCCGTTCCTTCCTAAAAAAAGCGATGCTCATTATGAGATTAAATTTTTTCCTGATCGTTGTTTTGTGTCTGCATGTAAGTGCAAAAGGGGTATCTCAGGAGATTACATTGTCATTGAAAGAGACCACACTGGAAAAGGTATTGACAGTTATTAAGAAACAAAGCACTTATCATTTCTTTTACAACGCGCAACTGCTGCAGGCTGCCACGCCTGTGAGCATAGAATTGCACCATGCCTCTTTACAGCAGGCATTAACGAAAAGTATGGAAGGCCAGCCATTTTCCTGGCATATTGATGAAGAAAATAAGCTGGTCATTATTGGTAAAAAAGTACCAGCCG
>NZ_DATCVJ010000566.1:0-8865 GCF_036566945.1 Chitinophaga sp.
GTTCCTGATACTGTTTCCGATGTTAACAAAAAAGCTATTGACAATTGAACATAAAAAAGCCCGGAACCTATATTGCTATTGACTTCCGGGCTTTTGGGTGATTGAAGGGTTTCGAACCCTCGACCCTCAGAACCACAATCTGATGCTCTAACCAACTGAGCTACAACCACCGTGTCCTAAACGGTTACCCCGTTTTTCGGAGTGCAAATATAAGAGAATCTTTTGCTACTAAAGAAATTTTTCTGTGTATTTTTTTAAATAATATTTTCCCTTCGGGAGAAATGAAATGTTCGTTTGCTTTTTTGAGGCACATGTTGGTAACCTTCGCCCGGCGCTGATTGCGAGCAGGTATAAAAACAAAAAAGGCTTCTTTTTACAGAAGCCTTTTTTAACGGTTGGGTGATTGAAGGGTTTCGAACCCTCGACCCTCAGAACCACAATCTGATGCTCTAACCAACTGAGCTACAACCACCGTATTTCGTTGTTGGGAGTGCAAAGATAAGCGAAACTATTTTTAAATTCCAAATACTTTGAATAAAAAATTTTCAAGGAATTACATATGTGGAGAAATTTATAAATGATATTTACCAAAAAGAGGAAAAATAAAAGGGGCTTGGGATAGGGACGGTAGGGGCCGGGAATTCCAGGTAGTGTCTCAGTTTGAACAGTCGTGAATGATTATCTTTACTAAGAAAAGGCATCCTAATAACTTGAAAGCATATAAAAAAATTGTTACAATGAAATTGAATTGTAGTAGCTGCCGGACGTTACTTGTTACCATATGTATACTTACGCTTTCTTTTAGTACAAAAGTTATGGCACAGCAGAAAAATCAAATGGTTCGATTGGCAAAAATTCAAGTTGATCCATCGCAATTGGAGCAGTATAACGCTGCGCTAAAAAAGCAAATGACCACTGCTGTTCTTAAGGAGCCCGGCGTATTAACTTATTATGCTGTTGCCGATAAAAGCGACCCTACACATATCACCATACTTGAAATATACGCTGATACCACCGCATACAAAGCACATATAGAAACACCTCATTTCAAGAAGTATAAGGAAACGGTTCAGCATATGGTTAAATCTTTAGAACTTATTGATGTTAATCTAATTGGTGTAGCGAAGAAGCCGGACATGTAATTTATTGTCACGCTTTTTTGTACGCTTTCGAAAGGTATTTAGTCTGAAAAAAAGACATTTCAAACGGGGACACTACCAATTTCCACTCTCTTTTGCTCACTTCAGGAAAAGATGTATCTTTGCGCACTTTCCCATTCCATTCCCATTTTTATAGATAGTTGATAATCAACTGAATGTTGTTTTTTATGGCAGCTCAGAACCCCTGTTTTCGGGTTTTTCGACGCCATTAAGCCAGGATATGTTAACCAGACAGAAAATTTTTTCGGAATTACTGTGCCACTATTGTTTTGTTTAATATAAGTGTTTAAAATTTAATCGTATATACATTATGGATCAGCTTAAACTGAAGTTACAGGAGTACTATCAGCGTTGCCAGCAAATGGATCAACGGGTGAAGCCTGGAAAGGAGGAGCCTGGTTTTGAGGACGTGCTGGACATGGAAAATGATATTCTTTCACAATTTGGATTGCCTACATCGCGGCGTTTTGTGCAGATACTGCATGACTTTGTGCACCATGGACACGTAAGTGACCAGTTGGTGGATTATGTGAGCAAGAAACTACGTGCTGCCGCACGTAAGTACCTTTTGGCGCCGGTTATGTCAGATATAGATCTTTTAGAGAGCGGCCGCGAACAAAAACGCAGTCCTTATGATGTACTGCCTGAACTGGGATACCCGGCACAGGAGTATGCCTTATTTCTCATCGGAGAGCTCTTCTATCGCCGTAATATGGCGGCAGGTGATATCCTTGACGAACTGAAAAAAATGCAACATTTCGACAGCTGGAATGACCTGATGCTGTTGAGTAAAATACATAATCATACTACCCATGAACTCTATGCTAAACTGAAAAAGCAAGAGCTGCGATTTATCGATGAGTTCATACAGTTTACCCGCCGGCAGGAACCTTCCCGCCTGGTAAACAAGCGTGCTACTCCGCTGGAAGATGGTTATACACCCAACTATAAAACCATTACCAAAGTGCAGGTAGAAGACATCATTTTTGATGAACAAACTACCCCCAGCTTATTCGGTAAAATAAAGAGTGGGAGAGGATATGCCCGCATCACCATCAGCCTGGAGTTTTCAGAACTGAATCAGATCCTGATGAGCAGCGATGAACTGGGTGTTGAAATCAGCAATCATATTAAAAAACGTCTGGGAAATCCGGCAGCAGAGAAACCAACGGTGATAGATATACGCGCAGAATTTGGCGATGTACTGAAACTGGACAATTGCTACCTGGAAGTATATAAACCCCAGCACAGAGAAGGTAATAAGTGGGTAGAAGATAAAGATAACTTCTACTTTGTTGATAAAATTCTTACTAAAAAGGAATTTGAAAAACGTACCAAAGAAGCAGAAGTGAAACGTAAAATACAGGAGTGCCTGGAATTGATTGGCGGCTCCTATGTATATTATCAACGCCTGCGCCGCTTAGGTATAACAGACGAAGAAGCCAAGCTGCGTGCTGGTTTACAGGATGAATTGTTATTTAAATTATCCTATTTCCTGAACAAGGTAAAAGAATAGCAGGTTGCGTGTGATGATCTTTTACAGATCATCACACTTTTTTTGTTATCCCCCCATTCCCGATACACTCCCAAATGTTAGTTCCATCCTTTGCCGGAATTTTTTATGTTTGAGGAAAAAATAATGGAAGAACTCACACTCGGCGTTGGCTCAAGGGTACAACACGCACATTATGGCCCCGGGGTAATTGTGGCGGTGAAATACGCCCAATACCGCGTTACTTTCATGGACCACGGCATGAAGATGATCGATAAAACAGATCCCCTCTTTGAGGTGCTGGTGGCCGAGAATACGACTTCCGAAGTGGAAACTGCGTCCGAGGTGGAAACATCTATCCTGAAAATTCTTCGTTTGTGGGGAGGTATTACGGAAGTGGTACCGTTGGGTGATCGCTGGAAAGGCGGTAACCTGGTGCTGCAACCAGGCGATCCCACACTGAAGGCAAAGGAATTACCTATTGATACCTTCTTTCATAAAATAGTGATGCTGCGTGACCGCCTGCGCGTACTGGAACAAAACATCAACAGCCATAAGGTACTCACGGATGAAGAAAAGGTAAACATGCAACAGTACATTACCCGCATCTATGGCTCCCTGACTACTTTCAACGTATTGTTCCGGGACAAGGAACACTGGTTTACCGGCGAAAAAGGCAGCAACGATTAATTGGTATCAATCTTATAAATCTGCCCCAGTTCCCATCGGTAAGGTTCGAACATGTGATGACGGAAGATATTTTTTCCATCAAACGGAAACAGTTCATCATAACCTTTTACCGGGTATAGAATGACTGGCGTGCCTGCCGGGGTATAATTGTGACTGGTAGCGAAATCCGGTTGCTGATACTCGGGCAGTACTTTTCTGACACGCTTGTAGGCGAACTTGCCTAATACCCGTTGCATGCGCCTGGAAGAGCGCTTCGTAGGACGATCGAGGCGACCATACATGTAATTGAGTACGCAACGGATCGCCCATTTCTGATCTTTCATAGAGCCTTTAATATCGGTGAAAGGACTTACCGTATTGAAATCCCGGGAGGTTTGCAGTGAGAAAGGGGTTTCGGGTACCCAGTCGCGTGTATTGACCACCCGTAGTCCCCAGCCTCCCCGGGTAAGAAAATCATAGTCGTACGCATAGTAGAGGTTACCCGGCTTCGGCGCCGCACTGGCGTATGTTTTAAATACGATATCTTTTGGGAGTCCATCGGTATAAGCAAAGTACGAACGCAACAGAAATGAGATGGCACCGCCCTGACTATGTCCGAAGATGATATATTCGTGTATGCCTTGCTGATAGTATTCATTTATTTTACTTTTTATTTCAGGCCCCATCGCTGCTACCGCCAGCATCCATCCTGCGTGCACATAGGCTTTGGGATCTTCTGCTACTTTGTAGGGTACTGCGGTACTGTCGTTTAGTTTTACCGTACCCTGTGAGGGAATCATGCCGGCATAGAAATTTTCCAGCCAGGAAGTACTGCTGCCAATGGTACCACGGATCACGATAATACCTACGCCATCATTTCGCTTCCACAGGTCCCAGCGGTTTACCAATCCTGATTCTTTGGCACGATAAATCAACTCACAGTCGCGGGGCGGATTGCTCTTTACTTTGGTCCAGGGGGTATCACCCATTCGCTCCGCCAGTTTCAGCAGTTCACTATATTCTGATGGGTTAAAGTTGGGCTGCAGGTGCTGCGAAAAACTTTGACTTCTTCCGAAAAATAAAAATAGACAACAGATCAGTGAAATACGGTAGACCATAGATAATTGTGAATTACTAATCATAAATGACGAATGAACAGCTAATAAAAGCCCTGCACTTTAAGATAAAATAAAACAATTGGCGTTGTTTCATTGTTGTAAATGCGTTTAACTTTCAAGCCTAAATTACTTTAAATATGGCAAAGAGAATTGAGCACGATTTCCTCGGAGAAAAAGAAATACCACATGATGTGTATTACGGTATTCAAACCCTGCGTGCAATTGAGAACTTTCATATTACCGGCATTCCGCTGATGGTGGAACCCATATTCGTACAGGCGTTGGGTTATGTAAAAAAAGGCGCTGCCATGGCCAACCGGGACCTGGGAGTACTGGACAAAAATATTGCAGAATATATTATCAAAGCATGTGATCGCGTGATTGCCGGCGAATTTAATAATCAGTTTCTGAGCGACCTGATACAGGGTGGTGCAGGTACTTCGGTGAATATGAATGCCAACGAAGTGATTGCTAATGTGGCCCTCGAAATGATGGGTAAGGAAAAGGGACAATATGAATTTTGTCACCCTAACAATCATGTAAACTGCTCGCAGTCAACCAACGACGCCTATCCTACCGCTTTCCGTATAGCGCTCATGAATAAGCTGACTGGCTATAGCGTGATCCTGAACGAACTGGCAGAGGCATTTGGCGCTAAAGGGGTAGAGTTTAAGAACGTGCTGAAAATGGGTCGTACCCAGCTGCAGGATGCCGTACCAATGAGTATGGGCGATGAGTTCAAAGCCTTCGCTACCAATATTCATGAAGAGTTGTCGCGTGTGGAAGAAAGTAAACGGCTCATCTCTGAAATCAATATGGGTGCTACTGCCATCGGTACCGGCGTAAATGCGCCACAGGGCTATTCCGAACTGGTCACTAAACACCTGGTGGCGATTACTGGTCTGGACTTAGTACTGGCCACAGATCTTATAGAAGCGACCTATGACACGGGTGCTTACGTGCAGTTATCCGGTGTGCTGAAACGTACGGCTGTGAAGATTTCCAAGATCTGTAACGACCTGAGGTTGTTATCTTCCGGCCCACGGACAGGGTTAAACGAAATTAACCTGCCTCCTATGCAGCCAGGATCTTCTATTATGCCTGGTAAAGTAAATCCGGTAATACCGGAAGTGGTGAATCAAACCGCCTTCTATGTTATTGGTGCCGATCTGATGGTAACCATGGCCGCAGAAGCAGGACAGCTACAGCTGAACGTGATGGAGCCTACAATCTCTTTTGCGTTGTTTACCGCTATTACCTATATGAGCAATGCATGTAAGACCCTGAAAGATAAATGTGTAGTAGGTATCACCGCTAATGCAGACCGTACCAAAGAAATGGTGATGCAGAGCATTGGTATTGTAACACAACTGAATCCAATTATCGGATATGAGAAATGTTCAGCTATTGCGCGGGAAGCACTGGAAACAGGAAAATCTGTACATGATCTGGCAGTGAAGGAAAAGAAGTGGGTGACCCAGGAAAAGTGGGATGAGATTTTCACCTTCGACAACCTGATCAGACCTCAATTTATCCAATAAAATATCGGGCAGCTCACCGGTTTCTGGTCAGCTGCCCGCCATGTTCGGCTTCCGGGGCTGGTCTGCAGTGTAGAAACATCCTATAATTATTGCGGATAATGGTTATCATCAGATATACATACTTCATATGATCTGGTTACAATTTGCAATTTTACTGGCGGCCATCCTGGTAGGCGCCCGCATGAAGGGCATTGGGCTGGGGGTAATGGGGATGGTGGCATTGGCCATTTATATATTCCTGTTCCGCATGCGGCCCGCAGAACCACCTATTGACGTGATGCTGATTATCCTGGCGGTAGTAAGTACTGCGGCCACTTTGCAGGCAGCCGGTGGAATGGATTACCTGGTAAGACTGGCAGAGAAGATCCTGCGCAGCAAGCCCTCGCTGATTGTGTTGCTGGGCCCACTGGTCACTTATGTGTTCACCCTTTTTGCAGGTACGGCACATATTACTTATTCCCTGCTGCCTATTATTGCAGAAGTATCTACCAAAAAAAGGATACGCCCTGAAAGAGCATTGAGTATTTCTGTTATTTCTTCTCACCTGGCCATCACGGCCAGTCCTATTTCTGCGGCGACTGCTGCCATCATCACTATTCTTGGTGGTAAAGTGGAGTTGCTGGACATCCTCAAAGTATGTATCCCCGCTACGTTGGTGGGAACACTGGCTGGTGTGGCCGTATGCTGGAAAATGGGTAAGGACCTCGACAAAGATCCTATGTTCCTTGAAAAGATGAAAGACCCCGAATTTGCTGCCAGCATTAATTCAGATCTGGAAGCGGCACAGGCGCCGTTATTGCCCGGTGCAAAAACGTCTGTATTGATTTTCGGATTGGCAGTATTGTTAATTGTACTGGTGGGGGCTTTCCCCGGCATGCTGCCTTCGTTTGGTGCGGGTACCAGCAACCTGGCGGTAGATGCTGCGGGCAATATTAAGATGTCGGCCATTATAGAACTGGTGATGCTGGCCGCTGCGGCAGCCATCATGCTGCTTTGTAAAACCAGTACGGCTGCTGTAGCCAAAGCAAGTTTGTTTAGTTCCGGTGCACAGGCGGTAGTATCCATTTTTGGCGTGGTGTGGATGAGTGCTACTTTTATGCAAACCAATACGGATATTATCGAGCATGCCCTCGGCGATATGGTGCGTTCAGCTCCATGGACTTTTTCCATTGCCCTGTTTCTGCTCAGCATCCTCCTTTTCAGTCAGGCGGCTACTACCAAAGCGCTGATGCCTTTGGGATTATCACTGGGTATTATTCCTCCTCACCTGGTGGCCATGTTTCCGGCGGTAAACGGTGATTTCGTATTGCCTGGCTATCCTACACTGCTGGCGGCTATTAACTTTGACCGCACCGGCAGTACACATATAGGCAAATACCTCGTGAACCATAGTTTTATGTTACCTGGCTTTGTGGGTGTAGGCGTTTCTGTAGCGGTGGGTTTCCTCCTGGCGGGGATACTATGGTAGCATTTTACGAGCATACAATCATTCCGAAATTTAACGATTATGCATATACGCAAATGGCTTATGGTGTGCATATTATTATGCACATTTACTGCATCCGCACAGCAGCAGGAAGCCGCCAATGATACACTGCATGCCCCATTGATACCCGTCAATAAACAATCTTTGCTTAATAATGTAGATGTCATCGCCAATATGCGTTTCGCATTTCGCAATGAATTTGTCAACGGTACCTATACAGGCTCCCGTTTCGTGAATGAGCAGTTCCGCCTGGAGATCAAAGGAAAGGTGGCCGATAAGCTCTACTTCCGTTTCCGCGACCGGTATACCCGCGACCCCATTACACAATCTGTCGATAACCTGAGCAGATCTACCGACCTCGCTTTTTTACGTTTTGATCCCAGTGAAAAGTGGAAAATATATGCAGGTAAATTGTGTGCAGACTGGGGTGGTTACGAATTTGATGCGAATCCAATCGATATTTACGAGTATTCTGATATCATTGAGTATGCAGATAACTTCCTGACAGGCACAGGGGTAGGCTTTCTGCCTGATAAGAATAACGAATTTACCTTTCAGTTATTAAACAGCAGAACCAAGACATTTGAAGAACTGTATGATTCTCTACCGGGTATCACCGAAAGCAAATTTCCTTTTGCAGCCGTGATCAACTGGCGGGGCAATATGTTTGATGGCAAGTTCAGTACCATCTGGTCTTACAGCCTCTTTAAGGAAGCTACCCATCAATACATGAACTACATTGCCCTGGGTAATCAACTCTCGTTAGATCGTTTTCGTTTGCAGTATGATTTTAAGTTAAGTCTGGAAAACCTCGATCGCAAAGGAATTGTGAGCAGTTTTACGCCTGATAAAAAAGCAGTGCAAGGCGTAAAATATATGAGCCACTGGCTGAGCGCCGACATACAACTGAGCCGGATCGTACATCTGGCCTTAACCGGTATGGTGGATTTTGCCTACTGGGATGGCAATCCGGACCCCAATAAAGATAAAAAACTGCGTACCGCCTGGGGATACATTCCCGGCATAGAAGTATATCCGTTTAAAACGGTGAACCTGAAAGTATACGCCAATATGATAGGAAGAGTGTATCGGTATACCGACTACGCACAAACGCAATTCGGGATGGTGAACAATGATAATTATCGTTTTTCTGTGGGGATTGTGACGCCGTTGCTGATTTTATAGCTTTTAGCCATTAGCTTTTAGCAAAATGCAGCGGAGAACATAGTGTATATGTTTATCTCCGCTGCATTTTGCTAAAAGCTAATAGCTTCCTTAAAATTCCTGTTCCAGTCTGCCTACACTACCATCATCCGCTATACCTTCTACGACTACACGAAAACGTTTCGTGAAATCGTTGTTATAAAATTGTATTCTGGCAGTATGCGTCAGCGTATCC
>NZ_DATCVJ010000567.1:0-2078 GCF_036566945.1 Chitinophaga sp.
CCGCCATAGCATATTTGGTCCCAGAATGGACCATTACAGTGAGCTGATGCAAAGCTATCAGCAGAAATGGTTATCAGATATCAGTAAATAGGAATCATTGTAAACATCAAAAACCAATCATAACAAACATGAAGAAGAAAATCGCCATGCTGGCATTATTGCCAGCTGCGTTACTTAGTCATCCGGGCGCTTTTGCGCAAAGCAACACTTTTTCCATTAAAGGACAGGTACCGGAAATATTAAACGGACACATGATCTACCTGGTAAAAGAAACCGGTAAGCGGAAAATTCCTTCAAGTGTGGATTCTGCATTGATACAAAACGGTGCTTTTGTCATCACTGGTGAAACGGATCAGCCATTTGCCGGCACCCTATCGGCGCCTATTATGGGCCGACCCGCCATACCCGGCTTCCGGCACGTGTTTATCAATAACGGCGATCAGATCACGTTGACACAAAAAGGAGTAATTAATCCGAAGAATACCCTGGAAGGTGCGCAGATCAAAGGATCGGAGTATACGCGTCAATGGGATGAGCTGACCGCCTTTTTATCGCCGGCCGATGCTCCCATAGATTCGTTGAGAAGGGTAAACTATGAGAACAGACAGGCCGGTAATACGGATACTACCGGCTATGCTGCACGGATGCAAAAGTTTGATGCGCTGTTCCTGTTAAAAAGCCAGTTACAGCAATCATTTATTCAGCAGCATCCGGCTTATTACATTTCTTTATACCTGTTACGTGATATACTGGGAGCGCGGATCAACGACACAGAGGCAGCAAAAGCTACTTTTGCCAAACTGGCGCCCGCCTTACGTACTTCCCCACTGGGAGAGGAACTGCGCCAATTGATTGCCAACTCCGAACGCCTGACCATCAATAAACTGGCGCCCGACTTTGCGGCACAAACACCGGATGGTAAAACATTGAAGCTCTCCGATCTCCGCGGCAAATATGTGCTGCTGGATTTCTGGGCCAGCTGGTGTGGTCCCTGCAGGGCGGAAAATCCGAACGTGGTAAAAGCTTATCAGCAATACAAGGATAAAAACTTTGATGTAATCGGCGTTTCACTGGATAAGGAAGGCGACAAACAAAAATGGATCGATGCCATCGCACACGATGGACTTACCTGGCATCATGTGAGCGACCTGAAATTCTGGAACAGCGGCATCGCTAAGCAATACATGATTGCATCGATTCCACAGAATTTTCTGCTGGATCCACAAGGGAAAATTATCGCCATCAATCTGAGAGGCGCGGCCTTGGAAGAAGCGTTGAAAAAGATATTGCCATAGTATTTAAAACCGGACGAAAGGGGTAAGGGCAGTAGCTTTTGCCCCTTTCGTCGTTTCGGGAAGGAACATTTTAGTCGTGCTTTTTCTCCTCCATATGCTTTTCATAACTTTTCAGGTTCACGAGAAATACGAGTAAAATAATCATCACCACTACCAGCATAATATACGCAATCATAAAAGGCATATTATAAATGGTGAGGGGCATGAGGTTGGGTTGTGTCTGGCCGGGCCGGGGGAAGGGCGCATCATCTTTAGGTGCTTTGCCGGCTTCTTCTTTGATGTAGGCCAGTATATCCCTGATGTGGTCATCGTCCAGATCAGGATGATCGGGCATGGCCACCTGGTTGTTTTGATTATACACTTCCAGTGCTGCTTTATCGCCGGCTTTAATCATGCTCTGAGAGGCTTTCACAAAGCTGAGTATCCACGCTTCGGAGTGGCGGTCTTCCACACCCGCCAGCGCAGGACCTGTCAGCTTCTTGTTTACATTATGACAGGAGGCACACCTGGCCTGGAATAATTTTTTACCCTCCGCCGGATCAGCGGCTTTCACTACTACCGTAGCGAAAAGCAGGAGTATAAGGGTGAAGTGTTTACTGTTCATGTTGTAATTTTTTGATGTCAGCCAGGAGGGTGCTCACTTCGGCTTCCGCCGTTCCTTTATAGTAACCCCTGATATGTTGTTGTTTATCCAGTAAGACGAGAATATCACTGTGAATGAAATCATCTTCGCCCCCGTCTCCGTCAGTGGCGGTCAGGTACAGTCCCTTCCTGGCAAAGTAA